>JALYHS010000513.1 GCA_030776385.1 Actinomycetota bacterium | reverse complement strand
GTACGGGGCCGACATCGTCGCCGACTACCCGAGCTTCACGGCGGCGAACGCGATGGTCGAGGCGGCGGATCGGCTGAGTGACCATGAGGCGGGCATCCAGCACTATCTGCTGCTCGTCGGGGCGCTTCGCTCACTGGCCAAGGGCGAGCATTCGCCGGGGCTCACGCTCGACTCGTACCTGCTGCGCGCCCTGTCGATCGCGGGCTGGGCGCCGAGTTTCGTCGACTGCGCCGTCACCGGAGCTCCCGGACCCCACACCGCGTTCGTCGTGCAGCTCGGCGGGGTGGTGGCCGATGAGGTGGCTCCGCACGGTGCGCCACGGCTCGATTCTGCGACGGTTGAGCTGCTGGCTTCGCTGCTGGCCGGCGAGTGGGAGTCCGCCGAGGCCGCCGATGAGCGCTCGCAGGCGCAGGCGAGCGGTGTCGTCGCCGCGTACACGCAGTTCCACCTGGAGCGCGGCTTGCGTTCCCTCGAGCACCAGGACCGCACAATCGCATGACGGTCAAGAAAACCCACAAGGACGCCGTCGACTTCAAGCCGATCGACTGGACGGGCCTGTACCCGCCCGTTCTCCCGAAGAATGCGGTCCCTGATCACGTGGCCATCGTCATGGATGGCAACGGCCGCTGGGCGAACAAGCAGGGTCTCACGCGCATCGAGGGCCACCGCGCCGGGGAGGCGGCCCTCCTGGATGTCGTGGCCGGTGCCATCCAACTCGGCGTCAAGCACCTCAGCGTGTACGCCTTCTCCACCGAGAACTGGTCACGCAGCCCCGACGAGGTGCGGTTCCTAATGGGTTTCAACCGGGATGTGCTGCACCGCCGCCGCGATCAGCTCAACGACTGGGGGGTGCGTGTGCGCTGGGCCGGGCGCCGCCCGCGGCTCTGGCGCTCGGTCATCGATGAGCTGCAGTTCGCCGAACGCCTGACAGCGCGCAACTCGACTCTGACTCTCACGATGTGCGTCAACTACGGGGGCAGAACCGAGATCGCGGATGCTGTGCGCACCATTGCCGAAGAGGTCAAGGCGGGCAGGCTGAAGCCGTCCGGTATCAGCGAGAAGACCATCCAGAAGCACCTGTATCTCCCCGATCTGCCCGACGTCGACCTGTTCGTGCGCAGCTCGGGGGAGCAGCGAACCAGCAACTTCCAGCTCTGGCAGAGCGCCTACGCCGAGATGGTGTTCCTCGACACGCTATGGCCGGACTTTTCGCGCGTGGACCTCTGGCAGGCGGTCGAGCTCTACGCCCGGCGAACCCGGCGCTTCGGTGGCGCGGTGGACGCGCCCGCGCTCTAGAGCCAGCGAGCACAGCCGGCGCCCCGGCATTTGGCACTTTTCGACGGAATGTCGACGAGCCGACAGGATGCCTCGGTCAGTCGGCGACGGCAGCTTTCGGTGTCGTGGAGAGCACCGCCAACACGATGCCCCCCGCGAGCAGCAACGCCAGTCCGAGAGTGCCGACCGGGAAGTACACGTGCGACTTCCACACGAGCAGCGCACCGACGACCGCGAGCCCGCCCGTGACGGCCCGCACACCCGTGGCGCGCATCACGCCGATCGTGGCGGCAGCCCAGGCGACCGCGAGTCCGAAGGCGCCGACGGGTCCGAAGATGTTCGCCAGCGCGTACAGCGAGGATTTCGCCTCGGGATGCCCGGCGAGCTGCACCGAGCCCGCCGCGATCCCCGCCAGAGCATCCAGCGCGGTGTAGTACACGGCGAACAGGAATCCGCCGAACCCGGCGATCCAGCGCCACGGACGTGCACTGCGTCGACTCGCGAGCCAGGGCCCCACGCCGATCAGCGGGAACACCGGAAGCAGGATGATGTGAAGGTTGCGCCACCACGCGGCCGTCACCGAGTACAGGCTCATCGGATGCGTCAGCCCGATCACCAGCGTGACGGCGAGTGGGGCGGCGACAGCAAGCGCGAGCCCGACGCGAGCAACAGAACTCGGGCCCACACGGACCGGCGACGCGTCAGGTTTCGGCAGCGACATCCGGCGATTGTACGTCGACAAGATCCGGGTGACCCTGGACATCCAGCGGCCGATCCATGCCACAGCTTGGATGGTGGTCTCTTGCCGCGGGGTCCGGTCGCGACGATGCTCGAGGCATGACCTCGGACGCTCTCGCCACCGCCATCGCGCAGTTCGGAGAGCCGCGCGGGTACCTCGCCGTGGCATCCATCGGGCTCCCGCCGCGGTCCGCCGT
>JALYHS010000512.1 GCA_030776385.1 Actinomycetota bacterium | reverse complement strand
GGTCTGATGGGTCACGATCGGGGTCACCGCCCTCACCCGCGCCCACCGGCAAGACCGACTCTTTGCGGAACTCGCCCGCTGCGTCGCTACGGGCAGATCATCTGGGTGCCAGGCCATGCCAGTCCTCGACCCCGAATGACGGAGCGAGAAGCGGCAGTGGCTCGTCGGGGGCAACTTTTTAGCGTGTTGCCGGAACGCAGACCAATGCGAGCTTGGGCGGTCGGCAGCAATAGGAGGACGTCCGGTCCCTACCGTCATCATCGGCCAGTCCGGTCCTGAGATGAAAACTCGGGTACGACAACTCGCACCGCTTCCACGCCAAAGGGTAGAGGGGACCCTTGGCTTGCACTGAGCAATCCGTCTGCCGCGGTAAGCGACCCACGATAGGCGGAGCTTTGTTCAATGACGACGGGCCCGCCGCAACGCAGCGCCGATGGTTACTCCGAGGAGTACCGAGCCGATAGCGGCGGTGATACCCAGGTGTGCGGTGAGTTCGCGTTTCAGGGACGCAACCAGGACCGATGGTGAGAGTCGTCGTTCGATCTCGTCGAGCTCGTCCCGCGTGCGGTCAGCGTCGAGATGCACCTCGGCTGCTCCAGCACGGTCTTCGGGTTCGTGCATGGGATTGTCGGCGCTCATCGTGTTCCCCGCACGGCCTTCACGTCTTCTTTCACGGCAGCGATGGTGTCTGTCGGGACGGGAGGGAAAGCGGACTTCAGTTTTGCCACCCCGGCCAACACGAGTGCCGCCGTGAGGACGAGCAGGACCCCGGCAACGATGAGTGCCGCAGCCCAGAGCGGGACCACCAGGTCGAGGCCCGCGATTGCCGCCGTCACCAGCGCCCCGATCGCGAACAGGCCAAAGACGACGCCCCCGATCGTAAGACCCGCGCCCAGTCCGGCGGCCTTGATTTAAAAGGCAGGCTCCTGCTGTACGGCTCTGATCTCGTCTCGCACGAGCCGAGTGAAGGGTGCAGGAAGCCGCTTGATGAGTCCCATGGAAAGGCGGTCGCCGCGGGTCGATTGCCGTCCTGTCAGTTATGCGGTCGGAGTTGATATCTGAACGTCGTCTGACGCGTCGTCCAAGTGGGTGTTCACCGAGCCCATGACCTGGGCGATCGTGTTTCCGACAACGGGGATGTCCCGAGCGCGATCCTGCACCGCGCCCACGCCTTTTTGGACCGGCGCGCTGCCCCAAAGTCCCGCTGCCTGCTGCTTCAGTTTCTCGTAGCCTCGGCGTCCCACTCGGGTACCGACGACGTACCCGAGTGCCGCCCCGATGACAAACCACGCTTTGCCGCGCATGAGAGTTCCTTCCGTTGGATGTTCTTGACCGAGTTCCACTCACGTCTCGGCAGATGCTTTGAGCCGAGTTCCGGCTACTTCGTGGCACTGGCCTTCGGTGCTCCGGGGCGGCGGTGCTCGGCGCTGATCATCCACGCGTACTGTTCCAGCTTCTGGATGACGGCGTGCAGGATGTCAGCGCTCGTCGGGTCGGCGTCGTCAACGTCGTCGTGAACGCGACGGCAGGTCGCAGTAGTGGCCTCAAGCCGGTTCGTAATCAAGTCAACAGCGTCGATGGTGAGAACCTCGCCTCCAGGGAACTGCTTGAGCGTGGTCTGCGCGGCAACGACGGTGCTGCGTCCATCCGGTGTCGCATGCAGGGCGCGCATCCGCTCGGCGATCGTGTCGGCGAATCCGCGAGCGGACTCGATGACTTCGTCAAGTTGCAGATGCAGGTCGCGGAAGTTGGGACCAACCAGGTTCCAGTGGGCCTGCTTGCCTTGGTTGGACAGCTCGATCAGGTCGACGAGCACGGCCTGTAGAGAGTCGGCGAGGGTGCGTGAGGCGACGAATCCTTCCTCGGAATGCTCGCGTTTGGTGCGCTGGACATCGGGAGTTGAGGTGACGGTCATGGATTTCTCCTTAAGTAGATCCTTAGGTGGATGCGGCCCAGTCGACCCGGAAGCTGAAGTCACTGGTGGACGCTCGGTCGGCACAGTGGAACGCAAGCGCACCCCAAGAC
>JALYHS010000511.1 GCA_030776385.1 Actinomycetota bacterium | reverse complement strand
GTGCCGAAGCAGACCGACACCACGATCGCGACCACCGACCACTGACCGCCCAGGAGAACGGCGAGCGCTCGCGTGAGGTAGGGATACGCGGGGAGGAAGGCCCACGCGTTCTGTCGGACCCGGCCGTCGGAGCTGATCGGCAGGTGGAGCGGGTACCCGTGCTCGGCGATCTGCTCGTACCAGCGACCGTCCCAGACACTCGACAAGGTCGCGAAGCTGGGCGACGCCCCGGCCTCCGACCCAGCACCGGTCTGGGTCGTGAGCCAGAGCACGAACCCGCTCGTGATCAGCCGAGCGACGAGGAAGACGCCGACACTGATCAACGGGATCGAGCCCATCCGGGAGACGGCCCAGCGCCGTGCTCGTCCGGTTCGCGCGACGTCGAGCGATGCTCGGGGTCCTCGGTCGACGGTCACCGGAGTTCCGGGGCGTCGGTCGAGTGCCGACGCGGTGGTGTGCGCCCCGGCCTGGCTCCGGTCATCGAGATCATCGGCGCCCCTCCTGTCGCCCGAGCGGAGAGCCGGAGGCCACGTGAGGTCCGACCATGCATCTGCTCGCTTCGAGTTCGGGGACTGCGCACGGGTCAGCGGCGGTGCAGCACACCGCGGAGGACGCGCCATGCGACCAGAGCGGAGATGATCCACGGGCCCGCGACGACGAACGGGTCGATCCAACGGTGCTGACGATCCCCGCGACCATTCCCTCCGGAGCGACCGTCACCGGAGAGTTCTGCGCGAACGCCGGTCTCATCGACGGGGTTGCCGAGGCCGCCATGGAGCACGGAACCGACGTGTGCGCCGAACGCGTCGACCCGGTCACCGACGATGAGCAGCAGCCAGTGCGCGAGGCGGGCCTCGCTGAACCGGGCGTAGGCCACGCGCCGGATCCGACCGGAGACTCCGTGCAACGGAGCCGCTGTCCCGAAGACGGGCGGCAGCATGCCGTGCTCGATCGATCGCTCTCGCTCGACGATCTCCTCCTGTCGTTCCGGCAGCTCCCAATGCGCACCCGATTCATCCGCCCGGAACGACGCATCCGGGAGGTCCGGCCGATCGCTGGTTTCGAGGTCTGCGCCCCAGCCCGGTATGCGTCGCCGCAGCTCTTCATTGGAGGGTCGCCTGGCAGGCTTGTTCGCCACGTAGGGGCGAGGTACTTCCGGCGATTCAGGCATCCAGGCTTCCTCCGTCATCGTGGGCTCGGCTCGACGAGGACCTTGATGCAGTCGTCGAGCTTCGCGGAGAACAGGTGATACCCCTCCGCGATGTGCTCCAGCGGTATCCGATGCGTGACGAGATCGCTCGGGGTCAGGTAGCCGTCTCGGATGTGCTGGAACAGCCGCGGCCACTGTCGCTTCACCGGCGTCTGGTTCCCCCGGATCGTGAGCCCCTTGTTCAACGCGTCTCCGAACTTGACGGCGCTGAAGACGGGCCCGTACGCACCGACGACAGCGACGGTGCCCCCCTTCCGGACCGAGTCGATCGCCCAGTTCAACGCGACCGGCGAGCCGCCCTGCAGCTTGATCTTCGCGCTCGTGAGCTGCTGCACGAAGCTGCCGTCCGCCTCGGCGCCTGCGGCATCGATGACCACGTCGGCGCCGAGGAAATCTGTTGTGCGCTTCAGCTCGAGCACGACGTCATCGACCTCGGTGAAGTCGATCGTCTCCGCGTACGCGAACTGCTCCGCTTTCCGCAGACGGTATGCGAGGTGGTCGACGACGACGACCCGGCCGGCTCCCATCAGCCAGGCGGAGCGCGCGGCGTACAGGCCGACCGGTCCCGCGCCGAACACGACGACGGTGTCACCCTCGGTGATCTCACCGAGCTGCGCGCCGAAGTAGCCGGTCGCCAGGGCATCGGTCAGCAGCACGGCGTCGGCGTCGGTCATCCATTCGGGGATGACCTGGGGGCCGACGTCTGCGAACGGGACGCGGACGTACTCCGCCTGTCCGCCGTCGTACCCGCCGGTCGTGTGCGAGTACCCGTAGATGCCGCCGACCGCGGTGGCGTTCGGGTTCACGTTGTGGCAGTTGGAGTACAACCCTCGAGCGCAGAAGTAGCAGGAGCCGCAGAAGATGTTGAAGGGCACCATGACGCGGTCACCCCGCTTCAGGCGCTCCACCGACGAGCCGACCTCTTCGATGACCCCGATGAACTCGTGACCGAACGTGGTGCCCACGCGCGTGTCCGGCATCATCCCGTGGTATAGGTGCAGGTCCGATCCGCAGATCGCCGCAAGGGTCACCCGCACGATCGCGTCGTTCGGATGCTCGATCCGGGGGACGTCCTTCTCCTCGACCCGGATCTTGTAGGGCCCTCGATACACCATCGCCTGCATGCGGTTCTCCTTCAGGTCCTCGAGGACGTGCGCTGACTCGACGCGATGATCCCTCCCCATGCTGAAACGGCGGAGGGGGGTTGCCCTCGCGTCCGCGACGTGCAATGGCGCTCCGGAGGAGCCATGCGTCGGAGCCCGCGTCCTCCCGAAGGGTCCGCTCGACGCGGAGGGTCCGGAGTGCGCCGAGGACCGCTGTCCAGAGCGCCTGCTCACAGTTCGACGGCGCATGAGTGCTTGTACGGTCGCGGCGTGGTGCAGTCCACCACGAAGCAGAAGGAGCGCAGCAATGGCACAAGCGATCGAAGCGATCGATGTCGACGTCCCCGTCGCGGTCGCGTACAACCAGTGGACGCAGTTCGAGGAGTTCCCGAAGTTCCTCGAGGAGGTCGAAGCGATCCAGCAGCTCAGCGACGTCCTCACGCATTGGAAGGTCAAGGTCGGACCGATCGAGGAGCAGTTCGACGCGACGATCACCGAGCAGCACCCGGATGAGCGCGTCGCGTGGACCAGTACCGGCGGGAGCGTCGATCACGCGGGAGTGGTCACGTTCCACAAGCTCAGCGACACGACCTCTCGAGTCACGGTGCAGATCGACTGGGAGCCCAAGGGCATCCTCGAGAAGCTCGGCGGCTCGCTCGGCGTCGACAACCGAGCCATCAAGAAGGACCTCAGGAACTTCAAGGAGTACATCGAGTCCAAAGGCGCCGCGGACGGCGCATGGCGGGGCGACGTTCAGGCATGACGTCCGGCTCGGGAGGCGGTCGTCGGAGTCACCGGATCCCCGCAGCGGCAGGTCCACCCTCCACGCCGCGTCCCGACGGTCGCTGAATCGCACCGAGCCGGCGCCGGCGCGGTCCGCCTCTCGAGTGATCCGGTGCCGGAGCACGCCGGCGCGATCCGTTCCCGGTGGTCTGCGTGAGCATCTCGTCGCATCCCGTCCCACGCCTTCCTGTGTCGGCTCCTTCGCGCCCGGCGATGCAGGGCCCATGACCGACTCGCGGCCAGGAGGAGGACGAGTGCATCGCGAGGGAGCGGGGACGACGTCGTCGTTCGTGCATGGTGGGCACACGTCGCTCAGCCACGCGAACGGGCCACCCGGGGGCCCCGAGATCGTGCTGGTGCACGGAGTGGGCCTGGGGTCGGCGAGCATGCGACCGCTCGCGGACGCACTCGCCCCGAAGGCCCACGTCACGCGCGTCGAGCTGCCCGGCTTCGGTGACACGCCCCGCCAGGATCCGATCGCGCGGATGCAGGAGCAGTCCGACTTCGTGGCGGCGTTCCTCCGTTCCCGAGGCATGGCGTCAGTCGTGCTCGTCGGACACAGCATGGGTGCCGGAGTAGCTGCCGGAGTCGCTGCGGACCACCCTTCCCTCGTGCGCCGACTTGTGCTGGTCGGGCCGGTGACGGACCCGCACGCGCGATCCGCGACGAGGCAAGGGGCGCGGCTGCTCCTCGACACGTGCCTCGAGTCACCGGCGACGAACCTGGTCGTGGCGCACGAGTA
The DNA here is from genome assembly GCA_030776385.1 of Actinomycetota bacterium. Lineage (GTDB taxonomy): Bacteria > Actinomycetota > Actinomycetes > Actinomycetales > Microbacteriaceae > Lysinimonas. The sequence continues at coordinate 377 of JALYHS010000511.1, read as the reverse complement.
CGTCAAGTGCGGTGTCCGGCGCTACGCCATCGCGTTGGCCGACATGCTCCGGTTCGATCTGGACGCCATCGCGCCCAGGATCGACCAGCCCACGCTGATCGTTCGGGGGCTCCATGATCCGATCTCACCGCGAAGGTGGTGCGAGTCGGTGGTTCGGCGGTTTCCATCCGGCCGGTTGGTGCACATCGACGGCGGGGCGCATGTGGTCCTGCACAGTCACCCCAGGCGCGTCGCGTCCGCGATCCGTTCATTCATGGCCGACCCGGATCGCTGATGCCCGTGCTGCGGACCGCCGCGTTCTGGTCGCTGGACTACACCTACGCACTTCGCGGGCTGACCGCGGCGGCACTTCCCGGATCCGGGCCGGAGGGGTACGC
>JALYHS010000510.1 GCA_030776385.1 Actinomycetota bacterium | reverse complement strand
GGTCGACATGGCGCTCGTGCAGACGGTGCTGAAGGACCTGATCACCCTCGACGAGGACAACGTGATCGCGCCCGGCGACATCATCGAGGCGGTCGCCAACTACTTCAAGCTCTCCACGGACGACCTGTTCGGGTCGAGCAGGTCGCAGCAGATCGCGGGCGCCCGGCAGATCGCGATGTACCTCTGCCGCGAGCTCACGAGCCTGTCGCTGCCGAAGATCGGCCAGCTGTTCGGCGGCCGCGACCACACGACGGTGATGTACGCGAACAAGAAGATCAGCGAGCTCATGAAGGAGCGCCGCTCGATCTACAACCAGGTGACCGAGCTCACCAGCCGCATCAAGCAGGAGCAGCGCTACCGACGCTGACCGCTCGCCGGCGACCCGGCGACCCGGCGACCCGGCGACCCGGCGCGGGATCCGACGGCTCCGTCGGCGGCCGGGCCGTAGCAGGACGGTACGACAGTGCCTCCGCCAAGGACATCGGCCGCGGACCAGGCGGTTCGCTCTTGCCGAGCAGGAAATCCACCCCCATGTGAGGGACTTGTGGATAACTTCGCTCCGGACCCCCTTCCGGGGACCCCTCCCCCTGGGGCGATGTGGAGTCGACCTCGAGGCGTCAACATGGTGGCGCTTCGGACTCCGCCGTCCGTCCGCACGGTTTCGACATCTGACAGGCGTGTAGTTCCCGCTCAGCAGGCCGGTTGCACCGAGTTATCCACAGTGTGCACACCTGTTAAGAGTGTGATTGTCCTTCTCCATCCCTCTCCTCCTCCACTCGATTCCGCGCTGTGGACTGTGTCCCTCGTCCGGGGCGCATCACCGGAGGCGCTGCACCGGGCACCCGCTAGCATGCTCAGCGACCTGACCGAAGGAGCCGCCCGGCACGACCCGGGGTCCACGAGGAACCAAGGAGTGCGACGGTGCGATTCCACGCGAACCGGGACGTCTTCAGCGACGCCGTCTCGTTCGCTGTCCGTCTGCTGCCCCAGCGCACGACGCTGCCGATCCTCTCGGGCGTGCTCATCGAGACCACCGAGGACGGGCTCTCGCTGTCGTCCTTCGACTACGAGGTGAGCGCCCGGGTGCGCATCGACGCCCAGGTCGAGGAGCCCGGCAGGGTCCTCGTCTCGGGTCGTCTGCTCGCGGACATCGCGAACCGCCTCCCCGGCGTCCCGGTCGAGGTGTCGACGCAGGACAACCGGGTGCTGGTGACCGCAGGCAGCGCCAGATTCACCCTCCTCTCCATGCCGGTGGCGGAATACCCGAGCCTCCCGACGGTGGGTGAATCCACGGGCGTGGTCCCCGCCGGGGTGTTCTCCGGGGCGATCGCGCAGGTGGTCGTCGCCGCGTCCCGGGACGACGTCACACCGGTCATCACGGGTGTGCAGCTCGAGGCGACCGCCGGCTCGATCTCGCTGACGGCGACCGACCGCTACCGGGTCGCGGTTCGCGAGCTGCCGTGGAAGGGCGGCGGCGAGGAGACCGTGAGCGCCCTCGTGCCCGCCCGGACGCTGCAGGAGGTCGGGCGGACGTTCGCCGGCAGCGGTGACGTGAGCATCGGCATCACGCGCGGCGGCGATCGGGAGCTCATCGCCTTCGTCTCCGACCGCCGCACCGTCACCTCGCTGCTCATCAAGGGCAACTTCCCCCCGGTCAAGCGCTTGTTCCCCGACACCACCGAGCACTTCGCCGTCATCGGCACCGCCGAGCTCGTCGAGGCGACCCGACGGGTGCAGCTCGTCCTGGAGCGCGAAGCGGCGCTGCGGTACTCGTTCTCGTCGGAGGGGCTGACCCTCGAGGCGGCCGGCTCCGAGCAGGCGCAGGCCTCGGAGCAGCTCGATGCCGTGGTGCAGGGCGACGACATCGTCGTGTCGCTCAAGCCCCAGTTCCTGCTCGATGGGCTCTCGGGTGTCCACACGGACTTCGTGCGAATCTCGTTCACGAAGACCGAGAACCCGAACAAGCCGGGCCCCGTGCTGATCACCGGGCAGAAGTCGCGGGAGGACGTCGGCAACGAGGAGTTCCGCTACCTCCTGCAGCCGAACTTGCTGCTGCGCTGATCTCCGCTGGTCCGGTACCCCGAAGCACTTCAGACGTGAGGACACCAGCATGAAGATCGGACTCGTCGGCCTGGGCAAGATGGGCAACAACATGCGTGCCCGGCTCAAGCAGGGCGGCATCGACGTCGTCGGCTACGACACCAACCCCGCCGTGAGCGATGTGCCGGACTACCCCGCGCTCGCCGCTGCGCTTCCCGCACCCCGCGTGGTCTGGGTCATGGTGCCGGCCGGGAAGATCACCGACTCCGTCGTCGGCCAGCTCGCGGAGGTCCTCGAGCCCGGCGACCTCATCATCGACGGCGGCAACTCCAAGTTCACGGACGACGAGAGGCACGCGAAGGAGCTCGACGCGAGAGGGATCTCCTTCATGGACGTCGGCGTCTCCGGCGGTGTCTGGGGTCTCGAGAACGGCTACGGCCTCATGGTGGGCGGCAGCGACGAGCAGGTCGAGCACATGCTGCCCGTGTTCGACGTGCTCCGCCCGGAGGGGCCCCGCGACGAGGGGTTCGTGCACGCCGGCCCCGTGGGTGCCGGCCACTACACGAAGATGGTCCACAACGGCATCGAGTACGCGATCATGCAGGCGTACGCCGAAGGCTACGAGCTGCTCGCCGCATCCGACCGCGGTATCGACGTGCCCGGGACCTTCAAGGCATGGCAGCGCGGCACGGTCGTCCGCTCCTGGCTCCTCGAGCTCATGGTCCGCGCACTCGAGCAGGACCCCGACTTCGCGGAGATCGACGGGTACGTCGACGACTCGGGTGAGGGTCGGTGGACCCTCGAGGAGGCGATCGATCACGCGGTGCCCATGCCGGCCATCAGTGCCTCGATCTTCGCCCGGTTCGTCTCGCGCCAGGAGCAGTCGCCCGCGATGAAGGCGGTGGCTGCGCTCCGCAACCAGTTCGGCGGTCATGCAGTGAAGGCCGCGGAGGTCGAGACCGCGCAGCAGATGCATCCGACCAAGCGATAGCTCCCTTCCTGTTCACGGATACGGAGATCCGGCGAGCCGCGTCGCCGTATCCGTGAACAGGAGCACCTCACATGCGCATCACCCGACTGAGCCTGACCGACTGGCGCAACTACGAGACGGCCGACGTCGTGTTCGAGACCGGAGCGAACGTGCTCGCGGGGAGCAACGGCCAGGGCAAGACCAACCTCGTCGAGGCGATCGGCTTCCTCACGACCCTCGGATCGCACCGGGTCTCCGGTGACGCGGCGCTCGTGCGGGCCGGTGCGGAGTCGGCGGTGATCCGCGCCACCGTCTCCGCCGCCGACCGCGAGGTGCTCGCCGAGGTCCTCATCAACAAGGTGGGAGCCAACCGGGCGCAGCTGAACCGTTCCGCCGTCCGTCCCCGTGAGATCACGCGGAACGTGTCGAGCGTCCTGTTCGCACCGGAGGACCTCGCGATCGTGCGCGGGGAGCCGTCCGCACGGCGGCGGTTCGTCGACGAGCTGCTCGTGCAGCGCACACCGCGGTTCGCCGGGACGGTGAGCGACTACGAGAAGGCGCTCCGGCAGCGCAACGGGCTGCTCCGCGGCAGCCACAGGATGGTCGACGCCGAGTCGCTCGCGGTCTGGGACGAGCGGCTGGTCGCCACCGGCACCGAGCTGCTCGACGCCCGCACGGAGCTGCTCGCCGCGCTCGAGCCGCTGGTGGCCGAGCAGTACTCCGTGGTCGCGGGCGACGACCAGCAGGTCGCGATCGAGGCGCAGCGCACGATCGACGAGGAGACGGGTGAGGGGACGACGCAGGAACGCTTCGTCGCCGCTCTCGCTCGCGTGCGGAGGCGTGAGATCGACCGCGGCATCACCCTGGTCGGGCCGCACCGGGATGAGGTGCTCCTGACGGTGAACGGTCTCCCGGCGCGCGGTTACGCGAGCCATGGCGAGTCGTGGTCCCTGGCGCTCGCGCTCCGGCTGGGCGCCGTCGAGCTGCTGCGGCACACGCTGCCCACCGGCGACCCGATCGTCATCCTCGACGACGTGTTCGCCGAGCTGGACGAGCGGCGCCGGCTTCGCCTGGCGGATCGGGTCGCGCGCTACGAGCAGG
>JALYHS010000509.1 GCA_030776385.1 Actinomycetota bacterium | reverse complement strand
CCTCGAGGGCTACGGCCTGACCGAGACAACAGCCCCCGCTACCGTCAACCTCGACTCCAAGTTCAAGATCGGCACCGTCGGCCCTGCTCTTCCCGGCGTGGGACTGAAGATCGCCGAGGACGGCGAGATCCTCGTGAAGGGCGTTGACGTTTTCGACGGCTACTGGAATAACCCGACAGCGACCGGCGAGGTCATGGAGGGCGAGTGGTTCCACACCGGCGACATCGGCGCGCTCGACGAGGACGGCTACCTCACGGTCACCGGCCGCAAGAAGGAGATCATCGTGACCGCCGGCGGCAAGAATGTCGCCCCGGCCGGGCTCGAGGACCCGATCCGATCCAACTCCCTCGTGGGGCAGGTGGTCGTCGTCGGCGACCAGAAGCCGTTCATCGCGGCACTCGTCACCCTCGACCCGGAGATGCTTCCGGTCTGGTTGAACAACAACGGCGAAGCCGCCGACATGTCTCTTGCCGAGGCCGCCGAGAATCCGAAGGTGGTCGCCGAGGTGCAGAAGGCGGTGGATGCTGCGAACTCGCGCGTCTCGCGTGCGGAGTCGATCCGCAAGTTCGTCATCCTACCGATCGAGTTCACGGAAGCCAGCGGACACCTCACGCCCAAGATGAGTATCAAGCGCGGCCCGATCCTCAAGGACTACGCCGGCGTCATCGAGGCGATGTACGCGGGCGCGCCCGCCACGAAGGGCGAGAGCCTGGTGCACTGAGCGCGATTCGGTGATCGAGCCTGTCGAGATCTCGACGAGCTCGATCAGTGGGGCAACGAGCTCGATCAGCGGTTACTGCCTGAACCATTCCGCCTGGCGGATCGCTCGCATCGCCTCGCGCTTCGTCTCGGGGTCGAGGCCCTCGATGTAGAGCTTGCCGTCGAGGTGGTCGGTCTCGTGCTGAAGGGCCTGTGCCATGAGACCGTCGCCTTCCAGCTCGACCGGGATGCCCGCGGCATCCACTCCTGTCACCCGGGCGAAGGGGTAGCGCAGGCGCGGAAAGTAGAAGCCCGGCACCGAGAGGCAACCCTCGTCGACGAGCTCGGGCTCTCCCGAGACCTCGAGCACCGGGTTGAGCACGTAGCCGATCTCGCCGTCGATGTTGTAGCTGAACGCCCGCAGGCCGACGCCGATCTGCGGGGCGGCCACGCCGGCGCGACCCGGTTCGGTGACCGTGTCGACGAGGTCTTCGACGAGTGCGGCGAGTCGCGCATCGCCCGGCGCGACCGTGATCGGATCGGTCTTCGAGCGCAGGACCGGGTCGCCGAAGAGGCGGATCTGACGTTCCGTCATCGGGCCGGGTTCCTCATCGGCACTAGGCGTCGCGACGGACGGGGAGACCGTCCATCACGAGCGCGGCCAGCTCGCGCGCCGCACTCCGGGTGAACGGTTTCAGCGCGGAGTAGCGCACGACCGATCCGGCAGCCAATTCGGGGTCGTACGGGATGCGCACGATCTCGCGCACCCGCGAGCGGAAGTGCGCCTCGATCTCGCCCAGCTTCACCAGATTCGTGCCCTGCGTCGCCGTGTTGAGCGCCACGATCGCGTTGCGTACCAGGTGGCCGTAGTTGTTGGCCTCGAGCCAGGTGAGGGTCTCGGATGCCAGGCGCGCCTCGTCGACGCTGCCGCCCGACACGATCACCACCGAGTCCGCGCGCTGCAGCGTGGCGCGCATCACCGAGTGCACGATGCCGGTGCCGCAGTCGGTGAGCACCAACGAGTAGTAGCGGGCCGCGACATCCGCGACGACGTTGTAGTCGTTCTCGTCGAACGCCTCCGAGAGCAGCGGATCGGTGTCCGAGGCGAGCACATCGAGGCGCGTCACATCGCGCGACACGTGCGTCGACAGCTCCGTGAAATCGCGGATGCTCGGCGCATGCGTCACGAGATCGCGCACCGTCGACCTGGTCTGCTTGTTGACGCGCTCCGCGAGCGTGCCCCGGTCGGGGTTCGCGTCGATCGCGATCACACGATCGTCACGGATGTCGGCAAGCGCCATGCCGAGCAGGGTCGTGATCGTGGTCTTGCCAACGCCGCCCTTGCGAGTGAGCACCGGGACGAACCGGGTCCCGCCCTCGAGTCGCCGCGTGATGCGGGCGTCGAGCGCCTTGCGCTCACGCACCTTCGCCGAGTCGCCGAGGTTGATGCGCCGGAAGCTACCCGTGTACAGGCCGCGCTGCCAGAAGCCCTCCGGCGCGATCTGCTTGTTGCGCTTCGGGTCGAGCATGCGCTCGGCGGTCAGCATCGACGCCGACTCGGGCTGGCGCGGGGTGTCGCCGCGCATCCGCTCGCGACGGGTCGGACCGGAGTCGTCGCTGGGAAGCGGAACGATCTCCGCTCGTTCGTCGACGGCCTCATCCTGCGCGGCGATACGCACCGGGTCGGCCACGATGTCGATGGATCGGGTCGCAGGCGCCAACTCGTCGTAGATCGGGGTGATGGCGTACTGGTCGATGGCGACACGCGCCTCGTCGTCGGGTGTCGTCTGCACCCTGACGGGGAGGTCGATGTTGATCGTCAGGCTTTGCGGGAGGCTGGAGGCGAGATCACCGGACGCGCTCACCGGATGCAGCACCGCATTGGCGGGGCCGCTCTCGTCGTCTTTGCGGGATACCACGAGTCGCCTCCTTCCGTCTGCGCAGGGTCGCAGACGTTCCAGCTTAGGCGGATTGGGCCGCTATTCCACGACCACGAGGAGGTCGCCGGCATCCACCTGCTGTGTCACCGGGATCGCAAGACGCACGACCTTGCCGGCGACCGGCGTGGTGATCGCGGCCTCCATCTTCATGGCTTCGATCGTCGCGACGGGCTGACCGGCGGCGACGGTGTCGCCCTCGGTGATCTTCAGCGTGACGACGCCCGAGAACGGAGCGGCGACGTGGCCGGACTTGTTCGGGTCGGCCCTCTCCGCTGTTTGCACGCTGACCGCGATGCTGCGGTCGCGAACCGCCACCGGACGCAGCTGGCCGTTGATGGTGGTCATCACGGTCCGCATGCCCTTGTCGTCCGCCTCGCCGATCGCCTCCAGCGTCAGCAGCAGATCGACGCCCTTGCTGATCTGCACGGCGACCTCCTCACCCTGCTGGAGTCCGTAGAGGTAGGGGATCGTGTCGACGACCGACAGGTCACCGAACAGCTCGCGCACCTGCTCAAACTGGCGCGTCGGAGCCGGGAATAGCAAACGGTTGAGCGCCGTCTGCCGTTCGGCCGACGTGCCGGCCAGGGCGGCGCGGTCCTCCTCGGAGATGTCCTCGACGCCGATCTTCACGGTCCGGCCTGCGAGCACCTTCGTCCGGAACGGCTCGGGCCAGCCGCCCGGGAGATCACCGAGTTCGCCGGCCATGAAGCCGATCACCGAGTCCGGGATGTCGTACTTGGCCGGGTTCTCCTCGAAGTCGGCCGGGTCGGCATCCGAGGCGGCGAGCATGAGCGCCAGGTCGCCGACGACCTTCGAGCTCGGGGTGACTTTCGGAGGACGACCCAGGATGCGGTTGGCCGCGGCGTACCAGTCCTCCACCTTCTCGAACTGGTCCCCGAGCCCGAGGGCGATCGCCTGCTGGCGCAGGTTGGACAGCTGGCCGCCCGGGATCTCGTGCTGGTACACGCGGCCGGTCGGGCCCGGGAGCCCGGACTCGAACGGCCGGTAGATCTTGCGCACGGCCTCCCAGTACGGCTCGAGGTCGCTGACCGCGGTGAGCGAGATGCCGGTGTCGCGGTCGGTGTGGGCGGTCGCGGCGATGAGCGCCGAAAGCGAGGGCTGGCTTGTCGTGCCGGCCATCGG
>JALYHS010000508.1 GCA_030776385.1 Actinomycetota bacterium | reverse complement strand
CCTCCAGGATCGTGAGACGTGTCCGAGCGCTCTGCCCCTCTGATGGCGACGCGCTCACTGCCGTCATCGTTCGAGCGGCCGAAAAGTTACGGTCGACTCAGATCGGCACGAACCCCCGGTCGGAGAGTCCGGCCGGGGGTTCCTTGAGAGGCTGTCAGCAGCAGGTGCAGCCTTCGGCGCAGTCCGCTGTGCAACAGCTGGTGTCACAACATTCGGTCATGATCGCCTCCTCTCCGTCCGTTGTTGGCGGGCGGTCTGCTCCCGGCATACGGGATGAAAACGGGCCTCATCGGCTGCGGCGCTCGATGAGGATGGTGTCACGCCAGTGGCCGGCCCAGGGGCCGGAGCTCATCAGGGCGATGCGTTCGCGTCGTCCGACGACTCGGAATCCGGCGGACTCGTGGAGCTTCAGGCTGGTTTCGTTCTCGGGGAAGACGCTCGATTGGATGGTCCACACTCCGACACTCTCTGCCCGAGCGATGAGCGCCTCCACGAGCTGGCGGCCGATCCCCATACCTTGATGGTCGTCAGCGACGTAGACGGAGTGCTCGACGACCCCGTCGTAGACGGCCCGCGAGGTGACCGGAGACGCGGCCGCCCACCCGACTACTCGGCCATCGACAACAGCGACCAATCGGAGATCTGCCCTCTTGCCCGCGTCGAAGTGCTCCCAACTCGGCGGTGCGGATTCGAAGGTCGCATTGCCGGCCTTGATGCCCTGTCGATAGATCGTTTCGACGGCCGGCCAGTCGGCAGGCTCGAGATCGCGAATCTCGGTCATGTCAGCGGCAGCAGGTCGATGACTGGCCGGTCGAGCAGACTCCGGTCTCGGGAAGCACGAGCTGGATGAGTCGAGCCGCGTCATGGTTTCCGGCGAGCTCATCCGCGATGGAGCGCACCTGCTCGTAACCGGTGAGGAGCAGGAAGGTCGGGGCGCGACCGTACGACTTCATCCCGGCGAGCCAGAACCCGGGCTCCGGATGCGAGAGCTCGACGACACCGTGGGGCGGTACCGTCCCGCACGAGTGCAGGTTCGGGTCGATCAGGGGCGCCAGTCGGACGGGGGCCTCGATGACGTCATCGAGGCCCAGTCGGATCTCGCGCAGCGAGTCCAGCTCGGGGTGGAAGCCGGTGGCAACGACGACGGTATCGGCATCCATCGAGGCCGCTTCGCCAGCGCGAGTGCCGACGATGGACACCCGGCCGCCTTCCGCCGGGACGACGTCGTCGACGAGGAACCGGTTCAGCAGGGCGACCTTGCCGGACTCGACAAGGTCGTGAGTCGCGGCCCCGATCGATGCGCGGCCGTCGAGCTCGTCGTCCTCCGAGCCGTAGACGCGGATCGGTGTCTCGTTGCGGATCACCCATGTGACGGTTGCCCCGGGAGCCCGTTCCGCGAGGCGCGCCAGGGCGATGAGGGTGTTCGCGGCGGAGTGGCCGGCCCCCACGACGACGGTGTGCTTGCCGGCGAATCGTGCCTGGTCAGTGCCGAGAACGTCGGGTAGCCCGTGAGTGAGGAATGGGGCGACGGCGTGCGCATCGCGCGGTCGGAAGCCCGAGGCGATGACCCCGTTCGGCTGGGAGAAGGTTCCGGAGGCGTCGATGACCGCGCGGGCACGGATCTCATCCGGAGCGCCACTGATGCGGATCACGAACGGTGCCTGGGCACGGCCCGCCGAGCGGGTCCGATCCATCCCCAGTCGGGAGACGGCCTCGACGTGGATTCCGTAGCGGATCCGATCGCGCAGCGACTCGGTCGCCGCGAGCGGTTCAAGGTAGTACTTCACGAACTCGCGGCCGGTGGGTAGCGCCTCCGGATGCGGTGGCTCCCAGTGAGTCGAGCGGAGCAGCCTCACGGCGGCCGGGTCGGTGACGTGCTTCCACGGAGAGAACAGACGGATGTGACCCCACTCGAGGATCGCGGCGCCGGCCTGGCCGCCTTGCTCGAGGACGAGAGGTTCGATGCCCCGCTCGAGCAACTCGGCGGCAGCCGCGAGGCCGACAGGGCCGGCTCCGATGATGACGACGGGGAGCTTGGTGATCGCGGCGACCTCGGTCCGCGGAGCGGCTTCGGTGATCGTCACGCGGTCACCGGCGCTGTGTTGATCTCCCCCAGCAGAGCGGCGACTCGGCGCTTGATGTCGTCGCGGATGCGACGCACCTCGTCGATGCCGCGACCCGCCGGATCGGTCAGCTCCCAGTCCTCGTAACGCTTGCCGGGGAAGATCGGGCAGCTGTCCCCGCAGCCCATGGTGATCACAACATCCGAGTCGCGGACCTGCTCGGTCGTCATGAGTTGCGGCACCTGCTCGGAGATGTCGATGCCCTCTTCCGCCATCGCGGCGACGGCGACCGGGTTGATCTGATTGCCCGGCTCGGAGCCTCCGGAACGCACCTCGACGGATCCGCCGGAGAGTTCACGCATGAATCCCGCGGCCATCTGAGAGCGGCCTGCGTTGTGGACACAGACGAAGAGGACGATCGGCTTGTCGGACATTCGGGGGCTCCTCCGGTGAATCGATGAACATCGATGGACCGAGTATCGCCTGAAACATCGACGTTCGTCAATGTGTGTGTCAGGATGGCGCCATGCCCGTCGCCGAACTCCTCCCACTGCGAGATCTCGCCGCCTGCTGCGCACCGATCACCCGCGCGGTCATCTCCGAGTCCGACGCCCGCAATCTCGCTCGCACGCTCAAAGCGGTCGCCGACCCGGCCCGTTTACGTCTGATCTCCATGGTCGCCGCGCACGAGGACGGTGAGGCCTGCGTCTGCGACCTCACCGAGCCGCTCGAGTTGTCCCAGCCGACTGTGTCTCACCATCTCAAGGTGCTCGTCGATTCGGGAATCCTCTCCCGCAGCAAGCGCGGCACCTGGGCGTACTACCGAATCGTGCCCGGCTCGCTCGACTTCCTCGCCGGCCTGATCGCCACCGTCTGAGCCGTGCACCCCCTCGGGCGGCGACTCGTCGCCGAGTTCCTCGGAACGCTGTTGCTCGTTGCGATCGTCGTCGGATCCGGGATCGCCGCCTCACGCCTCTCCCCCACGGACCACGGGCTCCAACTGCTCGAGAACGCCGCCGCCACGGCGCTTGGTCTCTTCGTGCTCATCGCCGTGCTCGCCCCGATCAGCGGAGCCCACCTGAACCCGCTCGTCTCGCTGGTCGACGCCGGACTCGGGCGTCGGCCTTGGTCTGACGTCGTCGCCTATATCCCGGTCCAGATCGTCGGCGCGATCCTCGGGGCCTTCCTCGCGAACCTCATGTTCGGACTCCCCGCCGGGGCCATCAGCACCACCGACCGACTCACCCCGGGGCACGCTCTCGCTGAAGTCGTCGCCACGGCCGGTCTGATCGCGATCATCTTCGTCCTCGCCCGAACCGAGCGGAGCGCCTGGACACCAGCAGCCGTCGCTGCCTGGATCGGATCCGCGTACTTCTTCGCCAGCTCCACCTCGTTCGCCAACCCGGCCGTCACTGTGGGCAGAATCTTCACCGACACCTTCGCGGGCATCACGCCGGTATCCGCGCTCGGCTATATTTTGGCGCAAATGCTCGGGGCGGCGATCGGACTGTGCCTGGTGCTCGTCCTGAGCGGTTCGTCGCAGAGAAAGGAGAATTTCTGACCGGTTCGAACGATCTGGTGG
>JALYHS010000507.1 GCA_030776385.1 Actinomycetota bacterium | reverse complement strand
GACCAGCTGGAACTCGTGCAGCTCGATCCCGGGTATCGCGTCTACGGCGAGGGATATCGGGCGCCGATCGATGTTGCCGCGGATGCCGCCGAGAACGTTGCGCTGTTCGAGAGCGTCGAGCGCGGGGCCGGGGCGCGCCTCACGCGGTACCTGGCGAACGCGCGCGAGATCTACGAGCTGGCGGTGCAGAAGTTCCTGTATTCGACGTTCGAGAAACTCGGTCCGGTCTTCACTCGGGACGTTGTGCGCAAGGGGGCTCGGCTCGGCTCGCTGCTCCTCACGCCGCTCTCGCGGCTGACCGCCCGCACGGTGAAAGACCGTCGGCTGCGGCAGATCCTTGGGTACCCGGCGGTATTCCTCGGCTCCTCCCCGGATCGCGCGCCGAGCATGTACTCCCTGATGAGCCACCTCGACCTCGTTGACGGCGTGCTGTACCCGATGGGCGGCTTCACCCGCGTGATCGCGGCGATCGCCGGCCTGGCGCGCGCCGAGGGTGTCGAGGTGCGCACCGGCGCGACCGTGCGCCGCATCCTGGTCGAGAAGGGCGCCGCCGTCGGCGTGGAACTCGAGGACGAGCAGGGCGAGCTCGAAACCCTGCGCGCCGACCTCGTCGTCTCGGCCGCCGACCTGCACCACACCGAGACGGTGCTGCTCCAGAACGCCGCCGACCGCACCTTCCCGCAGAAGTACTGGGACTCGAAGGTCGCCGGACCGAGCGCGCTGCTGCTCTACCTCGGCGTCTCCGGCGAACTTCCGCAGTTGGAACACCACACGCTGCTGTTCTCGAAGGATTGGAAAGGCAACTTCGACGCCATCTTCGGATCGCGCCCCCACGTGCCCGATATCCCCTCGCTGTACGTCTGCAAGCCGAGCGGGGTCGACCCCGAGGTCGCGCCCGACGGAACCGAGAACGTGTTCGTCCTCGTGCCGCTGCCCGCGGATCCGGGTCTCGGGCATGGCGGAGTCGACGGCGGCGGCGACCCGGCGATCGAAGCCCTCACCGATCGGGTCATCGCCCAGATCGCGGACTGGGCGGGCATCCCCGATCTCGCGGAGCGCGTCGTGCTGCGGCGCAGCGTGGGTCCGGCGGACTTCGTCGACGAGCTCAACTCCTGGAAGGGCAGTGCCCTCGGCCCGGCTCACACGCTGCGGCAGAGCGCGTTCTTCCGCGCCGGCAACGTGAGCAGGAAGGTGCGGGGACTCTACTACGCCGGTTCGTCGACGATCCCGGGAATCGGGCTGCCGATGTGTTTGATCAGCGCCGAGCTGGTGATCAAGCGGCTGCGCGGGGATGTCTCGGCGGGGCCGCTGCCGGAGCCGCTGTGAGCGCGCCGCTTCTCGGCGCCCTCTACCTGATCGGGCTGCTGGTCGGGCTCGCTGGCATGGTCGTGCTCGACCTGCGCTCCCGGCTGTTCTTCCGCCGGGCGCCGTGGCGGGCCGCGGTGGTCATGTTGGTGGGTGTCGCCTTCTTCCTGCTGTGGGACTCCGCCGGAGTCGGCCTGCACATCTTCTTCCGGGGCAACCTGGACCTGTTGACGGGGCTGCAGCTGGCGCCGGAGATCCCGCTCGAGGAACTCTTCTTCGTGCTCCTGCTCTGCTACCTGACGATGAACGTCTACGGCCTCCTGTCCCGCTGGTCGAGGAGTCGGCGGAGCCGGCGTATCGAGTCCCCATGACCTACCTGCTGCTGAATCTGGGTTTCTTCGCGATCGTCGGCCTCGTCGTCGTCGCGGCGATCTTCACCCGACGCGCGCCCCGCTGGCGCATCGTCGGCCTCAGCGCGATCCCGCTGGTGGTGCTGACCGCCATCTTCGACAATGTCCTCGTCGGCACCGGCATCGTCGCGTACGACCCGTCGCGGATCAGCGGCGCGTACCTCGGCTTCGCTCCCGTTGAGGACTTCAGCTATGCGATCGCCGCTGTCGTCCTGCTGCCATGCCTGTGGACGCTGCTGGCCCCGCGGGCTCGAGCCGCACAGAGCGGGCCGACCCCGTGATCCGCTATCTCGCGCTCACCAGCCGCCCGCTGAGCTGGATCAACAC
>JALYHS010000506.1 GCA_030776385.1 Actinomycetota bacterium | reverse complement strand
GCGGGAGGCACTGCGGCTCAAAGGCGTGGCGACGGGTGCCGCGCCGCACGTGCTGGTGCTCACAGCGACGCCGATTCCCCGCACAGTCGCGATGACGGTGTTCGGCGATTTGGACGTCTCCACCATCGCCGAACTGCCGGCCGGGCGGTCGCCGATCGAATCCTTCGTGGTGCCGTTGGCCGAGCATCCGGGGTGGCAGAACCGGATCTGGGGTCGGCTGGCCGAGGAACTCGCGCAGGGACGCCAGGGCTTCGTGGTCTGCCCGGCGATCGACCCGAAGCACGTGGAGGATGCAGACGCCGACGAGATGTCGGCGGGTCCCGGTGCTGCACCTGGTGCTGACGCCTCCGCCAGCGGTCTCGGCGCCGACCCGTCCGATTTCCCCGCCCGCCCCGCCGCCGCGGTGCTCGCCGTGCTCGAGGAGGTGCGGGCTAACCCGCTCTTCGCCGGGTCGCGGGTCGAACCGCTGCACGGCCGGATGTCCAGCGAGGACAAGGACGCCACGATGCGGGCCTTCGCGGCCGGCGAGATCGACGTTCTGGTCGCAACGACGGTGATCGAGGTGGGCGTCGATGTGCCGAACGCCTCCACGATGGTGGTGCTCGATGCCGACCGTTTCGGAGTCGCCCAGTTGCATCAGTTGCGTGGTCGAGTGGGGCGCGGCGGGGTTCCAGGACTGTGCCTGTTCGTCACTCACGCGGAACTCGAGACCCCGGCGCGCGATCGGGTGGATGCCGTGGCCGCTACCCTGGACGGCTTCGCCCTCGCGCAGGTCGACCTCGAGTTGCGTCGCGAGGGCAACGTGCTTGGACGGGCCCAGTCTGGCGGTCGCTCCTCGCTGAAGCTGCTCCGCGTCGCACGCGACGGCGAGCTCATCGCCGAGGCGCGCACCTGGGCGGCGGAGGTGCTCGATGCGGATCCGACGCTGGCCGAGCATCCGGCCCTCGCGGGTGCCCTCGCCTCACGCTTGGATGCCGCGGAGGCCGCCTTCCTCGCGAAGAGCTAGCCCCGTCATGTCACGAGAAAGCACATGTCACGAGAACGTAACGGGGCCGACCCGTGCGCCCGATAGTCTCGAATCATGACCAGGATCGCCGTCGTCCCCGGTTCCTTCGACCCCGTCACGCTGGGCCACCTGGATGTGATCGAACGGGCGGCCGGCCTTTTCGACCAGTTGCACGTGTTGGTCGTCCACAACCCGGGTAAGACCGCGTTGCTGCCGATCGCGAAGCGCGTCTCGTTGCTGCAGGAGTCGATCACCGCTGCCGGGATCGAGGGCACGGTACTGGTGACGAGCTGGAGTGTTGGCCTGCTTGTCGATTACTGCACGGATGTCGGCGCCAGCGTTCTGGTCAAGGGCATTCGTTCGCAAATCGATGTCGCCTACGAGACTCCGATGGCGATCGTCAATCGCGATCTCGCCGGCGTGGAGACGATCTTCATGCTTCCCGATCCCGCTCACGCGCACGTCTCCAGTTCGCTGGTGCGTCAGGTGGCGTCGCTCGGCGGGGATGTCACCCCTTACGTTCCGCGTTCCGTCGCCGACTACCTGCGGAAGGACCGCGACTAGTTAGCTGGCTGGCCGGCTGGCTGATTGCTGGCCCGGCTTCCGTCAGTGCGCCGCCTTATCAGCCGCCTCGCCCGGCGCGCGCTCGGCCCCGCCGGTGCAACGGATTCTTGGGTGTCAGCGCCTGCGATCCCGAGTGCAGATCGTCGCCCGGGGGCGGCTCGAGCAGATACTCCGCCCCTCGCCTCCGTACTCGCCACCCGTTGTTGTGCACGAGGAGATGGTGATGGCGGCACAGGAGGATCCCGTCTTCTACGTCCGTCGAGCCGCGATCCCGTTTCCACTCGTTGATGTGATGAGCCTCCGTCCACGACGGCGGCCGATCGCAGCCGGGAGCGGCGCATCCGCCCCAGATCGCGGCGAGCACGGTGCGCTGCTTCTCGGTGAAGCGTCGACGCCGTCGGCCGTGCCGCAGCGCTGACCCATCGGCGTCGAAGACGATCCCGAGCAGTCCGTCTGAGCACCCGAGCCGTTTTGCCGTCTGCACCGAAACCGCACTGCTCTGCCCCTCGAGATGCGCTCGCCCCGCACCGCGGTGCAGGTCGGACAGGGCGACATGTACGCGCACCGACGGCTGCCGCGTGCCGAAAACCCGGCCGGAGTCGGCGGCCGCCGCGATCCGCACCATCTCGACGAGGGCGTCGAGGGCGAGTTGCTCGGTGCTGCGCTCGTCGCGCACGATCGCCGCAGCACGAGCCGCGGCATCCGGGTCCACAAAGCGCGGACCGCCACGACGTGGTGCGGTCACCGCGTCGACTGCGTCGGTGACGAGCGCCGCCGACTCGGGGTCGAGGAGACCAATGAGACGCGTCATTCCATCGGCCCGAGGAATGAGCCGCAAGAAACGCTTCTCCCGCAACGCGGCTTCTCGATCGGCAACCCCGGAGGCGTCGAGTTCGTCGCGGAGTTCGCGAGCGCGACGCGCCACCTTTTCGGGAGGCAAGCCATCCGAGGTGGTGAGCAGTGAGTGCGCAGCGTCAGCCAGGTCATCGGCGGCGATAGTCGGGGAAGGAGTCCCGAGCCCGATCTGGATCGCCGCCGCAGCACCGACCGACAGTTCGCCGGCCGACAACCGACCCGCGACTTCGCTGAGCCACGGCTGCGGTGAGTCGAGCATGGTGCCCGCGGCCGTGATCGCTCGAGATTCCGGCCCGGACGTGCCGGTGAGGTGCGAGACCAGCGCGTCGACCGTACGAAGCCCGCTGCGTTGTGCGAGACCGTCGTACCCGAGCTCGAGAGTGGACCGAGCCGCCAGCACTCCCGCGATCGCCGCGAGCCCGGCATCTAAAACCCGCCGCACCTCGGCCCACCGCCGCATCGTCTCCATCAGCTCGAGATCGCCGACGCTCTCGAGGCCCTCGAGGGAGGGGACCTCGAGGTGCACGGTTGCGGTGATGGTCACAA
The DNA here is from genome assembly GCA_030776385.1 of Actinomycetota bacterium. Classification (GTDB taxonomy): domain Bacteria; phylum Actinomycetota; class Actinomycetes; order Actinomycetales; family Microbacteriaceae; genus Lysinimonas. The sequence continues at coordinate 927 of JALYHS010000506.1, read as the reverse complement.
GATGATTCTTCCGGGGAGTGAACACTTATTCTAGTTGTGCTCACATACTGGTCGATAAGCAACGAAGATTTGTTCTGTGGAGGAGCGGAGGAGTGGAGGAGTGGAGGAAGTGAGTGGAGGAAGAAGGGAATCGAGGAGGAAGGGAATCGAGCAGAGGCCGAGAGGGAGCAGACGAGAAGCAGAGGCCCGAGAGCAGGACGAGAAGCAGAGAAGGCCGCAGTGCGACAATGAACCGTGACCCTCGCATCCATCGGCTACGCCATGATGCTCGAGCGGTTCGCCCCCGACGCGGCGATCGCGCACGCCGAGTACGCCGAGCAGCACGGCTTCTCAGGCACGGTGTCGACCGACCACTTCCAGCCGTGGCTGTCCCGGCACGGGGAGGCGAGTTTTCTCTGGAGCGTCCTCGGCGCTCTCGGCGCTCGCACCACCGGTGAGCTGGGGGCGGGCGCCGTCGCGGCAGGGGGGCGGATGCATCCGGCCGCTATCGCTCAGGCAGCGGCGACCATCGCCAGCCTCTACCCCGGTCGGCACTGGCTCGCCCTCGGAGCGGGCGAGGCCCTCAACGAACACGTGACCGGCGGCTACTGGCCGGAGGCGCCCGAACGCATCGCGCGTATGTTCGACGCGATCGAGGTGATCCGCAAGCTGTTCGCGAGCGGCGCGAGCAGTGGGGGCGCCAGCGGTCGTCCGGTGCGACACCACGGTAGCCACTTCGAACTGGAGAGTGCCCAGCTGTGGACGGCGCCACCCACCCCGCCCCGCATCCTGGTCGCGACGGCGGGCCCGGTCGCTGCCAAGCGCGCAGGTCGCTCGGCCGACGGCATCCTGACCATCGGAACCTCCCATGACAAGGCCGCCGAACTGGTCGGGCGGTTCGACGACGGTCTGCGCGAAGCCGGGCGAGAGCGTGGCGAGACGCTGCGC
>JALYHS010000505.1 GCA_030776385.1 Actinomycetota bacterium | reverse complement strand
GGAACGTACAGCCCGCCCACCTCTGCTGCCGCGGCCTCGCCCCGGGCGGCGTCGACGACGTCGCCGATCACGACCGTCGCGCCTTCCGCGGCGAAGCGCCTGGCTGTGGCAAAACCGATCCCGCCGGTGCCGCCGGTGATGACGGCAACCTTGCCGGCGAGACGCTGGGTGAGATCCATGTTCGGTCCTTTCGGTGGCCGAGCCTGTCGAGATCCGGTCTCGACGCGCTCGACCAGCGGTCGTTAACTGGCGAAGAAGACGTTCTTGGTGTCGGTGAAGGCGAGGGCGGCATCCGGTCCCAGTTCACGGCCGAGACCACTCTGCTTGGCGCCGCCGAACGGGGTGGTGTAGCGCACCGAGGAGTGCGAGTTCACCGAGAGCGTCCCCGACTCGATGGCACGGGAGACGCGGATGGCACGGCCGAGGTCGTTCGTCCAGATCGAACCCGACAGCCCGTACACGCTGTCGTTCGCGAGCCGGATGGCGTCCCCCTCGTCGTCGAACGGGAGCACGCTGACCACGGGGCCGAAGATCTCGTCGACGGCGACCCGATCCGTGCGTTTCGGGAGCAGCACGGTCGGCGCCATCCAGTAACCGGGCCCGGTGGGCGCGCTGCCGCGGAATGCGACCGGTGTGCCATCGTCCAGGAACGAAGCCACCGAATTGCGATGCGCCTCCGAGACCAGCGGACCCATCTCGGTCGACTCGTCCCCCGGCGATCCGACCTTCACAGCCTTCACTGCAGGTTCCAGCAGCTCCATGAACCGATCGAACACGCTCCGCTCGACCAGGATGCGGCTGCGAGCGCAGCAGTCCTGCCCGGCGTTGTCGAACACCGCGCCGGGTGCCGTGGCGGCCGCCCGCTCGAGGTCGGAGTCCGCGAACACGACGTTCGCGCTCTTGCCGCCGAGCTCCAGCGTGACGGGCTTGACCTGGGCCGCGCATCCCGCCGCCACCTGCTTGCCGACCGCGGTCGACCCGGTGAAGACCACCTTGCGCACCTGCTCGTGGGTCACGAATCGCTCCCCCACGATCGAGCCGCGGCCCGGCAGCACCTGGAAGAGTCCGTCGGGTAGGCCGGATTCGAGGGCGAGCTCGCCGAGCCGGATCGCGGTCAACGGGGTCCAGTCGGCGGGCTTCAGCAGCACCGCGTTGCCCGCGGCGAGCGCCGGAGCGAAGCCCCACGACGCGATCGTCATCGGGAAGTTCCAGGGCACGATCACGCCGACCACCCCGAGCGGCTCGTGGAAGGTGACGTCGATGCCGCCGGCCACCGGGATCTGCTGCCCGATCATCCGCTCGGGGGCACCGGCGTAGTAGTCGAGCACATCGCGCACGTGGCCGGCCTCCCAGCGGGCCGAGCCGATCGGATGCCCGGAGTTCAGCACCTCGAGCGCGGCGAGCTCCTCCACCGCCGCATCCACCGCGACGGCGAAGCGGCGAAGCGCACGGGCACGATCGGCCGGTGCCAGTGCCGCCCAGGCTGCCTGGGCCGACACCCCGCGCAGCACCGCGGCGTCCACCTCCTCGAGCGAGGTGTGCTGCACCTCGCGGATGACCGTCTCGTCGGCCGGGTTGACGAGAACGGTGGTTGAGCTTGTCGAAACCGTCATGCGCGGCTGCCCTCGGTCTCGACAGGCTCGACCAGCGGGGTCGGCTCGACCAGCGGGGTCGGCTCGACCGGCGGGGTGCGGTACGCCCGGGCGGCCTCGACCAGGCTCTCGAAGAGCCGCGCATCCTCGACGGCATCCTGCTCCGGATGCCACTGCACCCCGACCCCGAACGGCACACTCTCGACTTCCACGGCTTGCACGACACCTTCAGCGGAGCGGGCGGTCACCCGCAAGCCGTCGCCGACAGCGTCAAGCGCCTGGTGATGGTAACTCTGCACCGTGTGGGAGCCGCCGCCGATGACTGCGGCGATCAGCGATTCCTCGTCCACCTCGATCTCATTCACCTTGAAAATCCCGTTCTCGCCGCTGTACCGGGTGTCGCCGATCACCTCGGGCAGATGCTGGTGCAGGGTGCCTCCGCGATTCACATTCAGCACCTGGATGCCGCGGCAGATCGCCAGGAACGGCACCTGTGCCTCGATCGCCGCCGACAGCAGGGCGTCATCCCAGTCGTCACGGAGGCGGCTCGGCGGGTCGGCCTCCGGGTGGGGTTCGGCGCCGTAGCGAGCGGCCTCGACATCGAGCCCGCCAGCGATGATCAGCCCGTCGATCCGGCTCAACACCTGCTGGACGACACCTCCCTCGAGCGGCTGGGGGGGCAATAACACCGGGATACCGCCAGCCTTCTGGACCGCCGCGAAGTACACCTCGGGAAGGAAAGCGGCCCGCACATCCCAGACTCCTGTCCGGGCGCGCTGCAGGTACGTGGTGATGCCGACAACAGGTTTCGCCACCATGTCAGAACCGCTCGAAACCACGGACGCGCTCCCAGTCGGTAATGGCCGAGTCGAACGCCTTCAGCTCGACGCGGGCGTTGTTCAGGTAGTGCTCGATGACGTCGGCGCCGAATGCCTCCTGCGCGATCGCCGAGTTGGCGAACAGTTCGGCCGCGTCGCGCAGGGTCGTCGGCACTCGTGGCGCGGATGATCCGTACGCGTTGCCTTCGAAGATCGGCTCCAGCTCGAGCTCGTTCTCGATGCCGTGCAGACCACCGGCGATCAGCGCGGCCACTGCGAGGTACTGGTTCACGTCGCCGCCCGGCACGCGGTTCTCGACGCGCAGCCCCTGCCCGTGGCCGACGACCCGCAGCGCGCAGGTACGGTTGTCGAGCCCCCAGGCGATCGCGGTCGGCGCGAAGC
>JALYHS010000504.1 GCA_030776385.1 Actinomycetota bacterium | reverse complement strand
ATCCAGCGCCTGAAGGACAAGCTCGGCAACCGAGCGAACGCGTCAAGCGAGATCGAGCTGGATGGCACGACGGGCTTCCTCGTGGGGGAGGAGGGGCGCGGCGTCCGCACCATCATCGAAATGGTTTCGCGCACGCGGCTCGACTGCATCCTCGGGAGCACCGCGGGGATGCGGCAGGCCACCGCCGAGTCGCTCTGGCATGCCCGGCACCGGGCGGCATTCGGCGCACGGCTCATCGATCAGCCCGCCATGACCGCCGTCGTGGCGGATCTCGCACTCGAGACCGAAGCCGCCACCGCGACCGCGTTGCGGCTGGCGCGCGCGCACGACGGCGACGTGAGCGACGCCGACGTCGCGTTCCGCCGTCTCGCGACCGCGGTCGCCAAGTATTGGATCTGCAAACGCGGTCCCGGTCATGCGGCCGAAGCTCTCGAGTGTCTCGGCGGCAACGGCTACACCGAGGCATTCCCGCTCGCACGCCGCTACCGTGAACAGCCCGTCATGGCCGTCTGGGAGGGCTCGGGTAACGTGATCGCCCTCGACGTGCTGCGTGCACTGAGCCGCGAGCCGCAGAGCGTCGAGGCCTTCGACGCCGAGGTGGCGCTGGCGGCGGGGGAGCATCCGGTGTTCGACGCGCAACTGGCTCTCACGCGCAGGCAGCTCGCCGAGGTTGCCGCGATGGACGGGCCGGATGCCGCGGCATCCGCTCGCTCCCTGGTCGCGAATCTCGCCCTCACTCTGCAGGCCTCGCTGCTGCTGCGCACGGCGCCGGCCGAGGTCGCCCGGGCCTTCGTGACGTCGCGGCTCGGGGAGTCGCGCGGCCGCCTGTACGGCGAACTGCCGCCTGGAAGCCGCCTGGATGTGATCCTGGAACGCAGTTGACGCGGGCCACTTCGGTTTAGCGTCGTCCTATGAACATTGTGCTCACCGGGGCCACCGGATACATCGGATCCGCGACGCTGAAAGCCCTTCTGGCGCACGGCCATGACGTCACCGCCCTGGTGCGCAGCGAGGAATCGGCGAGAGCCGTGCAGCGCGATGGCGTCACTCCGGTCGTGGGGGACATCACCGATGTCGCGTGGATGGCCGAGAAGTTGCGTTCGGCGGAGGGCGCCATCCACCTCGCCACGACGGACGACGGCGAGGCGATGGATGACGCGGTCGCCTCCGCCGTGCTGAAGGCGTTCCCCGGCACGGAGAAGCCGTACGTGCACACCGGTGGGGTCTGGGTGTGGGGCACCGGCGATTCGATCGTCGAGAGCGACCCGCAGCGTCCGCCGAAGATCACGTCGTGGCGCGGGCGAGTGGAACAGCGCATCCTGACGCCGGGCATCCGCGGGTCCGTGGTGGCACCCGCGATCGTGTACGGCTACGGGGCGGGTATCCCGAAAATGACCCTCGTCGACGCGCCGACGACCGACGGCAAAGCCCACGTGATCGGTGATGGCACGCAGCACTGGGCGACCGTGCACGTCGACGACCTCGCAGAACTGTACGTGGCGGTGCTCGAGAAGGCGCCGGGTGGAGACCTCTACATCGGTGCCAGCGGTTCCAGCCCCACCGTGCTCGAACTCGCGGAGGCTCTCAACGGGGTCGGCAACACGCGGGTCGAAACGCCGGACGAGTCGCGCGGGCGGCTCGGGGCGGACTTCGCGGATGCCCTGCTGCTGAGCCAGCAGGCAACGGGCAGCACGGCCAAGAACCTGTTCAGTTGGAGCCCCACACGGCCGAGTCTGGTCGAGTTGCTGCGCGACGGCTATCCCGGCGACCGCTAGGTTTTGCCAATGATCATCGTCCTCACCGGAGCCAGTTCGGGAATCGGTCGCGCCGCCGCGCACGCCCTCGCCGAGGAGGGGCACGAGCTCGCGATCGTCGGGCGCAACCCGTTCCGCACGAACGAGGTCGCCCGCGAGACCGGGGGGACGGCGTTCCTCGCCGACTTCGACAAGCTCGAGGACGTGCGCATGCTCGCTCGCGAACTGCTCGGCCGTTACACGCGCATCGATGCCCTCGGCAACAACGCCGGCGGGGTGATCGCGTCGCGCGGGCTCTCGAAGGACGGCGTCGAGCGCACCTGGCAGCACAACGTGCTCGCCCCCTTCGTGCTCACACAGGCCCTGCTGCCGCGGTTGCTCGAGTCGAAGGCGCGCGTGGTGTTCACCAGCAGCGCGGCCAACCGAGGGGGAACGATCGACCTGACGATTCCGGGATGGAAGGGCGGCCGCTGGCTGCGCGGATTCCCGGCGTACGGGGCGGCCAAACGTGCCGACGCGATGATCGCGCGCGAGCTCGCGCGGCGTGAGCCGACCCTGCACGTGAGTTCCTACCATCCCGGCGGTGTCGCCACGGGTTTCGCGGGGCTCGACGAGAGCCCGGTGTCGGGTCTCGTTCGGCGTGTGCTCCGCACCCCCGAGCAGGGTGCTGCGCAGCAGGTCGGACTGCTGACCGGGGACCTGGATGTCGCGAGCGGCAGCTACGTCGACGGAGACAAGCGCGACCGCGGCCTCGCCGCACAGGCACGCGACCCTGAGGCATGCCGGATGCTGTGGGACGCGCTCGAGGCGCAGTCCGCACGCCTCGCCGGCTAGCGTCACGACCCCGAGGGCCGAAGGTCCTGCAGGGGCGAGGGGACCGCGGCATACGGTGAATTCGTTGCCAAGGTGTCGGCAGCGGAAGTGACTGCCGAACGGGGAACCCCATCGTTACACCATCCACCGCAGCGACCACCACCACCAGTCCGACTGCTGCGCCACTTCGGGTCGGCGTGCTCGCCGAGACCGCTCCCGGAGAGCGCCGTGTCGCCCTGGACCCGACCGCCGTCGGCAAGCTCGTGCG
>JALYHS010000503.1 GCA_030776385.1 Actinomycetota bacterium | reverse complement strand
CGCCCGACGCGAAGACGAGGGGCTTGTCGGTGCCCGCGAGGGTTTCGAGGATCGCCGCCATCACGGCACGGTCCGTCGCGATCGCGGTCTCGTGCGCCGAGAAGTCGTGATTGAAGGCGAGGTGGATGACGCCGTCCGCCGCCACGGCGGGTGCGCGCAGCCCGTCCGGATCGTCGATCGAGCCGCGGAACGCCTCGGCGCCTGCCGCCGTGATGGCGGCCGCGGAGGCGTCGGAGCGGGCGAGGCCGACGACGCGGTGGCCGTGGGCGAGGAGTTCGGCGGTGACGGCCGAGCCGATCCATCCGGATGCACCGGTGACGAAGAATTTCATGAGGCGACCTTTCGAGCTTTCGAGCTTTCGAGTGATGTCAGTTACTGACATGACTCACGCTAGCACCAATGTCAGCCGCTGTCATCAAGTACGATCATCACATGGTCCGCTGGCAGCCAGACTCGCGCGCCCGTCTCGAGCAGGCGGCGATGGAGCTCTTCACCGAGCGCGGATTCGAGCAGACCACAGCCGCCCAGATCGCCGAGCGGGCGGGACTGACCGAGCGCACCTTTTTCCGCCACTTCGCCGACAAGCGCGAAATGCTGTTCGACGGATCGTCTCGACTGCAACAGATCTTCGTGGATGCCGTGGCCGGTGCCCCCACGACCGCGACACCCCTCGAGGCGGTCACCGCCGGTCTCGACGCGGTCGCCGCGTTCTTCGTCGACCTCGAGCACTCGCGCGGACGCCAGGCGATCATCGCCTCGGACGCCTCCCTCCAGGAGCGCGAACTCATCAAGATGTCGCGACTCTCGTCCGCGATCGCCGGAGCTCTCCGCGAGCGCGGCGTCACCGAACCGGCGGCGTCGGTGCTCGGACAGGCCGGGATCGGCGTGTTCCATGTCGCCTTCGTGGCCTGGGTGGCCCCTGGCAACACGCGCGGGTACGCCGAGCTGATGCACGAGTCTCTCGCCGAGCTGAAGGTCGTCACTGCCCGCTGAGGCTCTTCCAGCGCGACGGGTGCCGATTTGTCGGTCCGGACGTCACCAAACGACCATTCGGCACCCCTCGTGGCGATCCGGAACCGCCGGTAACGTCAGAGGCATGCGCACCCTCTACCCGCCGCTCGAGCCGAACCGGCACGGGATGCTGGCCGTCGGCGACGGCAACGAGATCTACTGGGAGGAGTGCGGCAACCCCGACGGCAAGCCCGCGGTGTTCCTCCACGGCGGCCCGGGAGCGGGGAGCACGGCCGATCACCGGCGGCTGTTCGACCCGGAGCGCTACCGCATCATCCTGCTCGACCAGCGCAACTGCGGCCGCAGCATCCCGTCCGCCAGCGATCACGCGACCGATCTGAGCGCGAACACGACCTGGAGCCTCGTGGCCGACCTCGAGGTGCTGCGCGAGCACCTCGGCATCGATCGGTGGCAGGTTCTCGGCGGATCGTGGGGTTCGGCGCTGGCGCTCGCCTACGCTGAGACGCATCCGGATCGGGTGACCGAGCTGGTGCTCCGCGGCATCTTCACCCTGCGTCGCAGCGAGCTCGAGTGGTTCTACGAGGGGCCATGCGCGAACCTCGTGCCCGAGTTCTGGCAGGCGTATGCGGAGACCCTACCGAAGGCCGATCGTGTCTTCGGTCGACACATTGACGCGTACGCGCGCCTGCTCGCCGACCCGGATCCTGCCGTGCACGGGCCGGCCGCGGTCGCCTGGTCGACGTGGGAGGCGTCCACGATCGCGCTCATCCCGCGGGCTGACGTGATCGCGACTTTCGCAGAGCCGTCGTACGCGCTCGCCTTCGCACGCATCGAGAACCACTACTTCGTGCACGACGGCTGGTTCGCCGAGGAGCAGTTGCTGCGCGATGCGCCGAAACTCGCCGACATTCCGACGGTGATCGTGCAGGGCCGCTACGACCTCTGCACGCCGGCAACCACGGCGTGGGAACTGAGTCGCCGCCTGCCGTCGGCCGAACTGGTGATGGTGGATGACGCGGGCCACGCCTTCGACGAGCCGGGCATCCTGCACGCACTCATCACGGCCACTGACCGCTGGAGCTAGAGTTTCGCCAGCCGGGCTCGGAGCCCGCAGTACAGCCCGTACGCGATCAGCCCGATCCCGACCGCGATCAGGATGAACGTGCCGAAGGGCAGCGCGGCGAGCGCCTTGAGCGCGCCGTCGAGTCCGGTCGCCTCACCCGGGTTGAAGGTGACCGCGCCCACCACGAACAGGATGCCGACCACGGCGAGCGCGATCCCCTTGGCAATGTAGCCGATCACACCGAGCGCCACGGTCGCCGTTCCCGCCGAGCCGCTCGGCACGCGGATGTCGCGGGTGAAGGTGCGCCGCGCGCCGCGGACGACGAAGAACACCCCGATGCCGACGACCACCAGCCCGAGGACGACCAGCACCACGACACCGCCCGGAGCGGAGAGCAGGGTCGCGCTCAGCGAGGTGCTCGACTGGGCCGAGCTGGTCGTCGCGCCACGCGCGAAGGTGAGCGCGGTGATTCCGACCGCCGCATATGCGACCGCCTTGCCACCGGCGCTGAGCCGCTTGCTCGCCTTCCGGTTGTCGCCCAACGGCCGGATCACTCCGTTCACCAGTTCCCAGAGTGCGAGCGCGAGCAGACCGACGACGATGACCCAGAGCACGAGGATGCCGGCCGAGGTGCCCGCGAGCTGGCCGAGCGCGCCGGACTGATCCGCGCTCTGACCGCCTGCCCCGATGGCGACCCCGATGGCGATTCCGCCGATCAGCACGTGGAGCAGCCCGTTCACGGCGTAGCCGAGGCGTGCGGCGGCGCGGAATCCGGTGGAGGTGGACGCGGTGCGCGCCGCGGAGCGGGGGGTGGAGCGACTCATTCCGACACGGTAACGCCTGCCACGGCATCCTGTTGCTGAATTTCGCATGTGCGCCGCCCCGCCGACTCGGAGTTCGGGCGTTCGCTCTGTCAGGCTGGAGGCATGAAAACACGAGTCATTGGCGACATCACCGTTTCGGCCATCGGACTGGGCGGCATGCCCATGTCGATCGAGGGCCGGCCCGACGAGGCACGGTCGATCGCCACCATCCACGCGGCGCTCGACGCCGGCATCACTCTCATCGACACGGCTGACGCGTACCGCCTCGCCGGCGAGTCCGAGTCCCACAACGAGCTGCTCATCGCGAAGGCCCTGGCGAGCTACTCGGGCGACACCTCGAACGTGCTCGTCGCGACCAAAGGTGGTCACCACCGCACGAAGGCGCAGCAGGGGCCGTGGGAGCAGGACGGACATCCCGAGTACCTGACGCGCGCGGCCGAAGCCTCGCTCACGGCGCTCGGCATCGATGCGATCGGCCTCTACCAGTTCCACCGTCCGGACCCCGAGGTCGACTACGCCGACTCGGTGGGCGCGATTCGTGACTTGCTCGACTCCGGCAAGATCCGGATGGCAGGCATCTCGAACGCGAACCCCGAGCAGATCCGTCTCGCCCAGCAGATCCTGGATGGTCGGCTCGTCTCCGTGCAGAACCAGTTCTCGCCCGCGTTCCGCAGCAGCGAGCCCGAGCTGGAGCTCTGCACCGAGCTGGATCTCGCGTTCCTGCCGTGGAGCCCGCTCGGCGGAATCGGCGGGGCCGGCTCGCTCGGCAGCACGTTCGCCGCGTTCCAGTCGGTGGCCGATGCGCACGGTGTGAGCCCGCAGGTCGTCTGCCTGGCGTGGGAGCTCGCGAAGGGGCCCGGTGTCATCCCGATCCCCGGCGCCTCGCGGCCCGAGTCGATCATCGACTCCGCGACCGCGACCGAACTGGAACTCTCGGCGGAGGAGCTCGCGACACTCGACGCCGCGTAGCGCGAGCCGCGGGGTCAGCGGGTCGCCGGATGCCGAGCTTCACGAGCAATCTTCTCCCCGCGTTCTTCCGACTGACCCGAGCGAACCGTGCGCTGGTGGACGCGGATGTCGCGCGCCGACGTGTGGAGGAGCGGCGGGTGCACCCGCGCCCGTTCGCTCCCCCGCGGCTGCGGTCGGATGTCGCGATCGCCGCGACCCGCGGAACGGGCCTCACCGCCGGCTGGCCGCTCTATACGCT
>JALYHS010000502.1 GCA_030776385.1 Actinomycetota bacterium | reverse complement strand
CCCGGCGCCGCGCATCGTGGCGGCCGGCGCAGAGGCGACGGCGGTTGTCATGAGAGGGGCGATCAGCCGATCGCCGCGGCCCACTTGGAGTTGAGCAGAGCGCCTGCCGTGGTGGCCTGGGCGGCGGTCAGCTGCACGAAGTCCTTCGGCGGCTCACCGACCGTCGTCAGCGTCTTCTGGTCGACCGTCTTGGCGGCGATCATGGCCTGCAGCGTGGCCGGGTACGCGCCAGCCGCGAGATACAGGTTCTGCGCCTCGGGGCTGTAGATGTACTCCTCCCAGAGGCGGGCGGCCGCGGGGTGCGGGGCGTCCACGTTGATGGCCTGGTTGTAGTACGAGCCGAGCGCGGTGCCGGGCAGGATCACGGTCTTGTAGTCCGGGTTGCCCGAAGCGCCGCCGGCGGCGCCCCACGCCAGGTTGTTGTACGACCACTGCAGCACGACCGGGGTCTCCCCCGAGGCGACCGTGGCCTGAGTGGGCGTGACGGCCAGGAAGTTTCCCGCCTTCTTCAACTTGCTGAAGAAGTCGATGCCGGGCTGGATGTTGTCAGCACTTCCCTTGCTCTGCAGAGCGGCCAGGTAGACGGCGCTCGCGGCCTCGTTGGCCTGGGTCGGGTCGCCCTTGATGGCGACCTTGCCCTGGTAGGCCGAGCCGAGCAGGTCGTCGATGGACTTCGGCGCGGTCTTGATGACCTTGCTGTCGTAGCCGATCGACATCAGGCCGCTGTAGTCGTAGTACCAGGCGCCCTTCGAGTCTTTGAAGTTGTCCGGGATGTCTGCCCAGTTCTTGACCTTGTACGGCGCAACCAGGTCGAGGTTCTGCTGCAGCACCGCGGTGCCGATGTCGAAGACGTCGGGGGCGGTGTCCTGACCCTTCTGAGCCTTGGCGGCAGAGACCTCGTCGGCCGAGGAGCCGTCGGGGTTCGCCGAGTTGATCGTGATCTTCGGGTACTTCTTCTCGAAGCCCGCGATGATCTTGCCGTAGTTCGCCCACGACGGCGGGAGGGTGATGACGTTGAGCTGACCCTCCGCGTTGGCAGCGGAGACGAGCCCGTCGAGGCCGCCGAAGTCGGTGGCGCTGGTGGCCTTGGCGGCATCCGCCTTGCTCACGCCGCTGGCGGAGCTCCCGCTGCCTGCCGTACCGGCGCAGGCCGTGAGCGCGAACGCCGAAATCGCGAGGACCGCGGTTCCGACGAGAAGACGCTTCTTCATGGAATGTGTTCCCTTCCCATGGCAACGCCCTCGGTCGTCCACGCTGTGGGGTGGACTGTGGGATCCCGGGGGCGATCCAGCGTTCAGACTGTGCTCGCTGGGTTACACGACGGTCAAAGGCAGGTGAACGGTGGGGGCGGTTCAGGAGTCCGGGTGGTGTCAGAGCCCGGAGAAGGTCTTCTCGGCGAGGCCGAGCGAGATCGTCATTCCGACTCCACTGGTGACGATGGCGGTGGTCACTCCCGGGCTCGGTTCCGCGATCAGGTACGGATGCTGCGGGCTGGACGCGTAGACCCCCTGCCATCGCTCGACGACGGTGAGTTCGATGCCAAGGATCCGGCGGATCTCCGCGAGGAGGGTGTCGCTCGTCGGCTCCGCGAGGAACGGGTCCTGCGTGAGCGCGTAGCGGTGGGAGTCACCGACGATGAGGGTGCCATCCGGCCTTTGGGTGAACATCACGTTCGCCACGATGTCGAGAAGGTCCGGATGCTCGGACGCCATCTCGACGCGGAGGGCGGCCGCGGCATCCGTCTCGGCGAACGCCGGGTAGCGCAGCATCGAGGTACCGGTCAGGACGGCGGGTGCGAGGGTGAAGCCGGTCGGAGCGGCGACGCGCGCCATCTGCAGGGCGCAGCGTTCGACCTGATGCTGGTCCGCGAGTTCGGGGTACAGCAGGTCGAGGTCGTGTCCGACACAGATGATCGTTCGCTCGGCCCGGAAGTCGCCGCGGCTCGTTCGCACCACCCCGCCTTCCGCGCCGAGATAGCTGGTGCGCCAGTGGAACGTCACGCCCGGCTGCTCGGCCAACCAGGCCGCGAGCGCCCCCACCGCCTCGCGCGGGTCGACGCGCAGGTCGTCGCGCAGCAGTGCTCCCCCGCGGATCCTGGGGTCGGATGCTGCGCCCACCCACTCCCTCACCGCGTGCGCGGTCAGCAGCTGTACCTGCCCCTCCTCGCGCGACGCCGACAGTTCCTCGAGCACCGCGGACTCAGCGGCCGACCGTGCCACCGCAAGCGCCCCGGACTCGACGCGGAAGAACCCCGCGAGCGCCCCGTACCGCAGCCACTTCTCCCGGGCGACGAGTGCGAGGTCCAGCAGCTCCCCGCTCTGCGCTGTCACGCAGGCGTGCCCGAAGTTGCGCACCGACGCTCCCACCGCGCGGGTGTCCCGATCGATGATCGTGACGCTCAGACCGCGTTCGACCGCGGCGAGGGCGTGGGACAGGCCGACGATACCTGCCCCCACGACGAGGACATCCGAACTGCGTGCGGTGGTCACAGTGAGGCACTCTCGCGCGCACGCGCGTGGCGCCGCAAGACGTTCCGCGCGGTGGTCGCCCGTTGTTCACCGTCCCGTTGCCGGGGCCCGTCATGATCGGCTGATGATCGATCTTGTCGCCCTCGACATGGCTGGAACCACCATCGACGATCGCGGCGCCGTGTACGTCGCGCTGCGAAACTCGGTCGAGGAGACCGGCGCGACCGTGGAGACCGCCGACCTGCAGCACTGGATGGGCACTGACAAGGTCGAGGCCATCAGCGCCCTGATGCGACTCGGCCACGTTCCGGCGGAGCAGAAGGCGGTGCGCGCGGCGTTCGGGCGCTTCCGTTCCCTGCTGGACCAGTTCTACCTGGAGTCGCCGCCCGTACCCCTGCCAGGCGTCGTCAATGCCCTGGCCACGCTGCGGGATCGCGGCGTGAAGATCGCACTCACCACGGGCTTCGACGACACCGTCGCCCTGCCGCTGCTCGAGTCGCTCGGTTGGAAGGTCGGACCGGGCGAACTGCTCGACGCCGTCATCACCACCTCGCACGTGCGCGCCGGACGCCCGGCTCCGTACCTCATCCATCACGCCATGGAGGCAACCGGGATCGCAGACGTGCGTCGGGTGCTGGCAGCGGGCGATACGATCGTCGACCTGCAGGCCGCGTGCAACGCGGGGGCAATCGCGGTCGGCGTGACGACGGGCGCACTGACGCGCGACGAGTTGGAGCGGCATCCGCACGACTACGTGCTCGACGGGGTCGTGCAGATTCCCGAGCTGGAGGAGGCGCGCGTCTGACGTCCCCGCTGGTCGAGTAGCCGGGGAGCGGCGTATCGAGACCCGGTAACTCGAGGGTTTGGTTTCGATACGCGCCTGCGGCGCTGCTCAACCAGCGAGAAAGGTCGGCACCGCTCGGTAGTGTCGTCCCCAATGCCCGACACGATCTCGCCCGCTGCCGCGCGACGCATTGCGCTCGCCGCGCAGGGGTTCGGCCGACCGCGTGACGGCGCCGTCGGCACCCGTCAGCTGAACCTGCTCATCGAGCGACTCGGACTGCTGCAGATCGACTCGGTGAACGTCTTCGAGCGCAGTCACTACCTGCCGGTTTTCGCCCGCCTCGGGTCCTACGACAAGACGCTGCTCGACAGGCTGACATTTGCCCGGCGGGGGCCGTACACCGAGTACCTGGCGCACGAGGCGACCTTCCTCCCGACGGTCGACTACCCGCTGTTCGGCTTCCGGCGCGACCGGATGCGCGCGAAGTACGCGCGGGAGGAGTGGGTGCAGCAGAATCGCCCGATGCTCGACTGGCTGCTGAGCGAGCTCGCGACGAAAGGCCCCCTCCCGGCCAGTCGCTTCGAGCACGAGGAGAACGTGCGAAAGGGCCCGTGGTGGGGCTGGAGCGACGTCAAGCTCGGGCTGGAGTACCTGTTCCGGTGGGGCGAGGTGGTGTCGGCCGGCCGCAGCGGCTTCGAGCGTGCCTACGCGCTGCCCGAGCAGGTTCTCCCGGCTCCGCTGCTGAACATCGAGATCGCGAAAGAGGACGCGGTGCGCGATCTGGTGCGGCGTGCGACCCGGGCACTCGGCGTCGGCACGCTGAACGACATCGCCGACTATTACCGCCTGCTCAACACGGAGACAAAGGCGGCGCTGCGCGATCTGGTGGATGCCGGCGAGGTCCGCGCGGTGACGGTGCCCGGGTGGGGTTCGCCGGCCTACCTGCACGCGGAGGCGCGCATCCCACGACGCATCGAGGCCACCGCGCTGCTGTCACCCTTCGACCCGATCGTCTGGGAGCGCACCCGGGCCCTGATTTTTTTTTTTTTTAAGTAGAGGATCGAGATCTACACGCCGGCGCACAAGCGCGTGCACGGCTAC
>JALYHS010000501.1 GCA_030776385.1 Actinomycetota bacterium | reverse complement strand
CGCTGGTTCCGTTCCGAATTAGTGTCTCGCGTACCTCGACAGAAACAGACGCACCGCGGAGTCGACCGTTGGCGCGTTCTCGGCCGCCGCCCCGGTCAGCAACGCCTCGTTGAGCGGGGCCCCCACGATCAGCCACGTGAACTCTTCCGCCGCCCGTCGCGGATCGTCGAGCACCAGTCGTCGCTGCTCGTTGAGCTGTTCGAACGCGACCGAAAGGTCCTGGATGTTGCGATCCCAGCTCTCGGAGAAGTACCGGCGCGCCACCTCGGGGTGAGCGCGAGTCTCGCTCGTCACCAGCCGGCGCATCGCGAGTACCGTCGAGCTGAGCACACCCTCGCGGATCGTCATGCCGAGGTCTGCCAGATCGGCGGGAGTGTCGGAGCCGGCGAGCAGGCGATCGAGGGCGGGACGCATCGCGTCTCGGCCGGCGTCGGCCCAGTCCGACACGACCGCGGCATAGAGCGCGGTCTTCGACGGATGCTCGCGGTAGAGCGACGCCTTCGAGATCCGTGCACGGGTGGCGACCTCATCCATGGTGGCTCCCGAGAAGCCCTTCTCGAGAAACACATCGCGAGCCACAGCAAGTAGCGGCCGTCCGGTTAGTCCCGGCGGGCGGCCTCGGAGTGGAGTGTCTTGGGTCACTGTTCGAGTTTAGTACTTGACGGGACTAAAAAGTCACCCTACCATTTCAGTACGAGCTGGTACTGAAAGGATTCGTTCATGATTCTGGGAATCGCAATCGCCACCGTCGTGTCATTCGTGTTCAGCGCAGTCCTCTACGGACTGCCGCCGGTCTCAAAAATGATCGCGAGAACCTCCTCTCCGCGCCCGGGTATCCCGGTCGTCGCTCAGCTGCTGCTGGTCGTGCTGCGCAGCCTCGTCACCGCGGCTCTGGTCGCCGGCCTCATGGTGGCGGCCGGCTGGCACGGTCCCGCACAGGGCGCCCTGCTCGGTCTCGCGCTTGTTCCGCTGCCCGCGATGCTCCTACTCGGGGGAGTCATCCATGAAGGTACTCAAGTACCAGTCGCGCTCATCCACCTCCTCGACTGGGTCGCCAAGCTCGTGATCATCGGCGCACTCGTCGGCCTCTTCCTCTGAAAGGAACACCATGCCTCGCTCTCCACAGCAGCTCGACATCACCTTCACGGCCCTCCTCGGAAAGGTCCGCGCGGGCGACACCTGGACCTGCGTCCAGCTGCCCGATTCGGCCGCGCTCTTCGGAACCCGCGGCCTCGTCAAGGTCGAGGGGACGGTCGATAACGTGCCGTTCACGGGTGCCTTCATGGCTCTCGGCGACGGTACCCACAAACTCCCGGTGTCCGCCTCGATTCGCAAGCGTCTCGGCAAGTCCGACGGCGACGACGTCACGGTTCACCTGACCCGACGCCTGAACTGATCCCGCAGGATTTACCAAGCTCTCGGCTTGGAATCCTTCGCCCCGCACGGGCGGCTACAGCAGGCGCGCGTCCTCGACGACGTGCGTCCGCAGGTTGCGCTTCGCCCAGCCACCGAGCTGCGCGATCGTCGGCACCAGTTCGGCTCCGGCATCCGTCAACTCGTAGCGCACGCTGACGGGCGGTCCGTCTGCGACGTCTCGGCTCACCAGGCCGACGTCAGCCAGCTCGAGCAGCCGCTCGGCGAGCACCGTGTCGCTGATCCCGCTGACGGCTTTGCGCAGTCCCACGAATGACGACACCCCTGACCCCAGCACGCTCAGGATCATCCCGTTCCACCGCTTGCCGAGCACCGAGAAGGCAAGCGTGATCGCGGTGTCGCAGACCGGTACCGCATCGAAGGCCTCGGGCATTCCTCCATCCTACTCGTGCTAAGGTTCTCGTAGTCGCTTTGTTTTTATTAGTAGCCATTGGAGATTCAGGATGTCGCTCTACCGTCTCGACGCCAGCATCAATCCCGCGACCTCGCAGAGCCGCGCTTTGGCCGATCTTGTCGAAGCCGAGTGGACGTCTCAGCATCCGGATTCCGTGGTGACCCGCCGCGACATCGGCACCGAGCCGCTGCCGTCGACCACCTGGCGCGAGATCGTGATGAACGGCCAGACCGCCGACGCGGACCTCGCCCCGGAGCAGCGCCGCGCCCGCGCCCTCGCCACAACGCTCGCCGACGAGCTGATCGACGCCGATGCGATCCTGCTCGCAATCCCGCTATACAACTGGGGAATCGCCGCCCACGTGAAGAGCTGGTACGACATCACTTACACGGATGCGCGCATCAAGCAGGGCGCCCTCGCTGGCAAGCCGGTGGTGCTGGCGACCGTTCTCGGCAGCGACTACAGCCCGGGCTCCGGCAAGGAGGACTGGGACCATTCCACCCCCTGGCTGCGCCACGTGCTCGCGGATGTCTGGAAGACCGACCTCCTCGTCGTGCAGCGACAGCTGACTCTCGTCGGGCTCAACCCCGCGATGGATGGGCTGAAGGAGCAGGCGGCGGAGGTGCACGCGGCTGCGGCGCAGCTGGCGGTCGAGCACGGGCGGAGTCTCGCCGCCAAGCGCGGAGCTCAGGGCGCACTGGTCTAGACACGTTTCAGTCGATCTCCGCGTACTCCCGCCCGAGCGCGACCTCGCGCGAGACAAGCCTCCGTGAGATATCTCCGACCTCTGTGTGCGGGGCGGAATCCCAGTTATCCAGAAGTACGTCACCTGAGCCGACCGGATGCAGAACGGTCAGGTCCTCGAACGGATCGTCTGATGCGCTTGACTCTCCCTCGTGGGGAGACCGCAGAGTAATCGCGTGATGTTGATGCCGATCGGACGGTTCGCGAGAGCTTCGCGGCTGTCCGTGAAATCGCTCCGCAACTTCGACGCCGCGGGGCTGCTTCCTACGGCGTTCGTCGAAGCAGAATCCGGCGATCGCTATTCCCGGCTCGAGCAGTTTGAGCGGGCAGCGATGATTTGATCCCTGAGGTCCGTGGACATGCCACTCTCGCGGATCGCGGCGGTGCTGTCCGGGGAGGGAGGGAAGAGGCGTTGACGTAACAGCTGGACGCGCTGATCAGTCAGCGCGATCGGCATGACCGGATGCTGCAGGAGCTGCAGCTACTCATTGCTCGAAAGGAATTCGACATGTCCGCCACTGCGACCATCAAGAAGCTTCCCGCCCAGAACGCTGCCTTCGCTGTACACGCTCTTCTACTAGGCACCCGACGCGGACAGCGCCGGCGAGATTGCGCTCTGCGTGCACATCGCAGGCACAGCAGCCGGGGGATCGAGACGATCGCGCTCGACGAGACGGTCGTCGCCTCGGTCGTCCACGAAGGGCCGTACGAGCAGATGGCGGAGTCCTACGCGAGCATCTCGGCGTGGATCCACGAGCACGGCCACCGCATCGCCGGCCCGACTCGGGAGGTGTACCTGAACAGCCCGACCCACGTCGCCGAGGATCTCCTGCGCACGGAGATCCAGTTCCCAATCGACGCGGAGTGAGTCGGAGTCACCACGCTGACGGCTTGTAGTCCTTCAGGAACACCCCGAACACGTCTTCGCCGGCTTCGCCGCGCACCACAGGGTCGTACACGCGAGCCGCGCCATCCACGAGGTCGAGCGGCGCGTGAAACCCCTCCTCGGCGAGCCGTACCTTCGTGGGGTGCGGCCGCTCATCCGTGATCCAGCCGGTGTCGACACTGGTCATGAGGATGCCGTCGGTGTCGAACATTTCCTGCGCGCTCGTGCGGGTGAGCATGTTCACCGCGGCCTTCGCCATGTTCGTGTGCGGGTGGCCCGGGCCCTTGTATTCGCGGCCGAAGACGCCCTCCATTGCGGAGACGTTCACGATGTACTTGCGGCGCGCGAGGGACGCCGCCATCGCCGCCCGCAGCCGCGAGATCAGGATGAACGGGGCCGTCGTGTTCGCCAGCTGCACCTCGAGCATCTCGAGCGGGTCCACCTCGTGCACGGCTTGCGTCCACGAGTTCTCGTCGTGCAGGTCGGGAAGAAGGCCGCCGGCGTCGATCGCTGTGCCGGCCGCCAGGCGCTCGAGCGAACTCGACCCGGGGGCCATAGCTTGCTCGGTGAGGTGGGTGGCGCTCGTCTCGACAGGCTCGACGAGCGACACGGCGGCCAGGATCGGATGCGCGGCGACCGATCTCTCCAGGGCCAATGGATGCGGGTCGTTCGTGTGCCCGAAGGTGACCAGCTCGGGGAGCGGGCCATCCGGAAGCGGGGCGAGCTCGGCATCCACCAGCGGCTGGTAGGCACCGGGGGAGCGGCGCACGGTCTGGGTGGCGTTGTTGATCAGGATGTCGAGGGCCCCGGCCTCGGCGACCGACTCGGCCAGCGCGATCACCTGGGCGGGGTCGCGCAGGTCGATGCCGACCACGCGCAGCCGGTGGATCCAGTCGCCCGAGTCGGGCAGGCTCGTGAACCGGCGCACGGCATCGCGAGGGAATCGTGTCGTGATGGTGGTGTGCGCACCATCCCGCAGCAGGCGCAGCGCGATGTACATGCCGATCTTGGCGCGTCCGCCGGTAAGCAGGGCGCGCTTGCCGGTGAGGTCGGTGCGGGCGTCGCGCTTGGCGTGGCTCATGGCGGCGCAGTCGGGGCAGAGCTGGTGGTAGAACGCGTCGACCACCGTGTACGGCTGCTTGCAGATATAGCAGGGGCGGGCCTTGAGCAGGGTGCCGGCGGAGCCGCTGATCGAGCTTGTCGAGATCCTCGTCGAGATTCCTGTCGAGATCCCCTTCGCCGAGATCTGGATGCCGCGGGTCTCGTCATCGATGCGGTCCGGTGCGCCGGTGGCGGTCGCGGCCACAACGGCTTGGTCGGCGGCTGCATCCTCGGCGCGAGCCTCCAGGCGGCGTGCCACCTTCACGGCCTTGAACATCTTCGCGGTCGCCTGGCGAACGGTCACGAAGTCGGGGTCGGACTCGTCGAGGTCGGTGAGCTGGGCCAGGACCCGGAGGGTGGCGGCTAGGTCGGCGGGGTCGAGGGCGGCGGATGCTGGGGGCTCGACCAGCGACGAGGGGGTCTCGACGGGCTCGACCAGCGAAGGGGGCTCGACCGGCGGGTGCTGGGGCTGATCGGACTCGGAGGGCACAGGCGATTGTAT
>JALYHS010000500.1 GCA_030776385.1 Actinomycetota bacterium | reverse complement strand
GGGGGGCGCGCAGCACGGTCACCGGCATGGAGAGGCCGCGAAGCGCATCCAGGTACCACTGCTCCCCGTAGAACTCCGCGCCGTCCTCCAGCATCGCCTCACCCGATGCTGACGACCGCAGCTGCGGTGCCTCCCCGCGCAGGTCGTACCGCACGTAGTCCTCGACCTCGGGCCGCCAGTCGTGGGCGAAGGCGGGATGTGCGCGCCACAGTTCGAGCGCGCTCTCGACATCCGCGAACTCCATCTGCAATCGCGCGGCAGCCGGGCCGAGTGCCGCGGCGATGTCGACCGCGTCCGCGCCGGCGGGCAGCTCGAGCGGGAACCCCCCATCGACGAGCACCAGCCCGGCGACCGCGTCCGGCACGAGATCCGCGAGAGCGACTGCGACGAACCCGCCCATCGAATGCCCGACCACCTGCACGCGTCCGAGCTCTTCGTGCTCGATCACGCGGGCGAGGTCCTCCGCGTGGCGTCGTAGACCAAACGGGCCCGAGAGCTCGCCGCTTCGCCCCCGGCCGCGCAGGTCGGGAGCAAGCAGCCGCCCACCGGGGACCCGCTCGCCGAGCTGCTGGGCGACGACCTGCCAGGAGCGGGACGACGCCGTGATCCCGTGAATGGCCAGCACCGTCAAGGCGTCTGCGTCGTCCGCGCCGTAGACGGCGACCGCGAGCTCACCGCCCTCCACCGGCACGATCAGGTCGTGGGTGGCGTTCATCGCGCGCTCCATCCGCCGTCGAGGAGGTAGGAGGCGCCCGTGGCCATCGAGGCGTGCGGTCCGCACAGCCAGCCGACCAGTTCGGCGACCTCCTCGGGCTCAAGCAGACGCTTGATCGCGCTCTCGGTCAGCATGATCTTCTCCACCACCTCGCTCTCGGGAATGCCGTGCACCCGCGCCTGATCGACGATCTGCTTCTCGACGAGCGGGGTGCGCACGTAGCCCGGATTGACGCAGTTGCTCGTCACACCGTGCTCGGCCCCCTCGAGCGCCGTCACCTTCGACAGGCCCTCGAGCGCGTGTTTCGCCGTCACGTACGCCGACTTGTACGGACTCGCCCGGATGCCGTGCACCGAACTGATGTTGACGATCCGTCCCCAGCCGCGCTCGTACATTCCGGGCAGCACGGCGCGGATCAGCAGGAACGGCGCGGTGACCATCAGGTCCAACATCAGCCGAAAGCGTGCGGGGTCGAAATCCTCGATCGGACTGACCGTCTGGATGCCGGCGTTGTTCACGAGGATGTCGGCCCGAATCGAGAGATCGGCCAGGGCATCCACCTCGCTGAGGTCGATCCGCCAGGACTCGGCCGTTCCCCCTGCCTCGATGAGTTCGGCCACGGCGGCGTCGGCTCCCGGCCCGTCGATGTCGGCCACGATCACGTGGGCGCCGTGTTTCGCGAGCAGACGGACACACGCCAGACCGATCCCGCTGGCCGCGCCGGTGACGAGCGCCCGACGACCGCTCAGCGGTGGCGAGGACGGCTGCGGCATCCGATGCTCCTTCGCATTCGAACTGTGACGCTGCCGACGCTACTGGAAGGTGACCGGATTGACGATGTCCGCGTAGATCAGCAGCGCGCTGGACGCGCCCAGGATTGCGACGATCACGAGCGTCAGCGGCACGAGCTTGGCCATATCGACGGGACCCGGATCCGGGCGCTTGAAGATTTTCGCCAAGCGCCGGCGCAGCGCCTCCCAGACCGCCCCCAGCACGTGCCCGCCGTCGAGCGGCAGCAACGGAATGAGGTTGAAGACGAACAGGGCGATGTTGAGTCCCGCAATGATCTGGATGTCGGCAGAGATGCGCTGCAGGATCGGGATCGAGTTGATCGTGGTGATCTCGCCCGCGAGACGGCCGACACCGAGCACGCTGATCGGGCCGTTCGGATCGCGCTTCTGGCCGCCGAACGCGGCCTGGCCGACCTGCACGAGGCGCTGCGGGAGCGTGAAGATGACCTTCGCCACCGACGCGATGTTCGCGCCGACGGCCGGAAGCACCGCCGTGACCGGCTGCTGCTGAATCTCTGTTGCGTCGCCGATGCCGACGAACCCGACGTTCTGGGTGACCGTCTTGCCGTTGGCGTCGGTCACGACGGCGCCGGTCGTCGGGTTGACGACCGGGCGTTCCGTGAGCTTCGGCGTCAGCGAGAGCGTGACGTTCTGGCCGTCGCGCTTCACGACAACGGAGAGTGAGGAGCCCGCGGACTTGCGGATGATCCCGGTCGCCTGGTTCCAACTAGAGATCGCCGTGCCGTCGATGCTCACGAAGACGTCGCCCGGCTTGATGCCGGCTGCCGCGGCTGGGGCCCTCTCGTCGCTCGCGGCGCAGGTGGTCTGGCTGGTGGAGCTCGCGATGCACTGCGAGACCGAGCCGATCGTGGTGCTGGCCACCGGGATGCCGAACCCGCAGAGGATCACGCCGTACAGCACGACGGCGATGACCAGGTTCATGGCCGGGCCGCCGAGCATGATGATGATGCGCTTCCAGAAGGCGAGCTTGTAGAAGACGCGGTCCTCGGCGCCCGCCTCGATGGTCTGGGCGGAGGAGTCGCGAGCATCCTGCACGAGCACGTTGAAGAAGCCGGTCGAGTCCATCTTTGGCTTGCCAGCGCGTGTCGCCGCCGCGGGTCGCGCGAGTGCCGCGTCTTCGGAGGCGTCGTGCATATCGCCTTCGACGATGTCGAGCTCGAGTTCGTCACGCAGGTGGCCCGCGCGATCGACGGCGCCATCCTTCACCTTGCCGGGCGGGAACATCCCGGCCATCGAGATGAAGCCGCCGAGTGGGATCGCCTTGACGCCGTACTCGGTCTCGCCGAACTTGCGCGACCAGAGGGTCGGACCGAAGCCGATCATCCACTGGCCGACCTTCACCCCGAACCTCTTCGCCGGGATGAGGTGACCGATCTCGTGCAGACCGATCGAGACGGCGAGCCCCACGACGACGATGACCACGCCGAGGACGTAGAGCAGCACGGTTTCCACGGGGTCAGGCTACGTCAGGAAGCCTTGGAGCGCGCCGACCGCGAACGGGGGGCTCGCTGGGCGTCGTGGGGGTCATCCGTGAGAAATGGAGGGACGAACACGGGTTTGCATCGAGATGTCGCGGTCGATCGCGCTGTCTCGGCGCGAGACCGGGTCTCGACGAGCTCGACCAGCTGCAGCCGGGTCTCGACAGGCTCGACCAGCGAGTGCGCGCGCTACTCGGCGACCGAGCCGGCCAGCGCGCGGTCGGCGGCGTCCCGAGCCCAGCGCTCGGCCTCGAATACGCCCTCAAGCGTGAGCGACTGCGGCTCGTGCAGCTCGACCACGCGCTCCACCACGGCCAGGATGCTCAGGTACGGGATGCGTCGGGCGTGGAACGCCTGCACCGCCTGCTCGTTGGCCGCGTTGAACACGGCCGGGTACGTGCCACCCGCGACACCGACGCTCTTCGCCAGGTTCACCGCCGGGAAGGCCTCGTCGTCGAGGGGCTCGAACGTCCAGCTCTGGGCGCGCGTCCAGTCGAGCGGCGCTCCGACGCCGGGCACGCGGTGCGGCCAGTCCAGCCCGAGTGAGATGGGGAGCCGCATGTCGGGGGGCGAGGCCTGGGCGAGGGTGGAACCATCCGTGAACTCCACCATCGAGTGCACGATCGACTGCGGATGCACGACCGCCTCGATGCGGTCGTACGGGATGTCGAAGAGGTGGTGGGCCTCGATGATCTCGAGCCCCTTGTTCACGAGGGTCGCCGAGTTCGTGGTGACGACGAGGCCCATGTCCCAGGTCGGATGCGCGAGCGCCTGCTCGGGCGTGACATCCGCCAGCTGATCGCGCGTGAACCCGCGGAACGGACCCCCGGATGCCGTGAGCACGAGCCGCCGCACCTCGCCGTGCTCGCCCGAACGGAGGGCCTGCGCGATGGCCGAGTGCTCCGAGTCGATGGCGACGATCTGCCCGGGTCGCGCCGCCCCCGTCACCAGCTCGCCGCCCACGATGAGCGACTCCTTGTTGGCGAGGGCGAGGGTGGCTCCGCTCGCAAGCACGGCCAGCGTCGGTCCGAGACCGACGGAGCCGGTGATGCCGTTGAGCACGACATCCGCCTCGGTCTCCTCCACAAGTCGCACGGCCTCGTCGACGCCGAGCGCGAGACGGGTCACGCCGGTCGCACGGCCCTGTGCCTCGAGTTTCTCGCGGTTGCGACCGGCAGAAAGGCCGACCAGCTCGAAACGCTCCGGATTGGCGGCGATGACCTCGAGGGCCTGCACCCCGATGGAGCCGGTGGAACCGAGGACGATGACGCGCCGCATGGCTTCAGGGTAGCGGCGCTCCATCCCCAACTTCGGGCTGCCCGAAACCTGGAGAGGGCTGCCGCTACCCGGTGGCGGCAGGCTCGGCGGCCAGCACGTCGACGACGAAGATCATCGTGTCTGTGCCGGTGATTTTGGCGCCGGAATTGCCGCCGCTGCCGTAGCCGTCGGCGGCGGTGATCACCGCGATCACCTGCGAGCCGACCGTCTGGCCCACGATGGCCTTCGTGAATCCGGGGACGAACCCGTTGACCGGCCCCGTGTACGGGCTCTTGCCCCAGGTCTGGTCGAAGATCTTGCCGGTGCGCAACAGGGTTCCCTGGTACTGGATGGTCACGGTGTCCGTCGCGCCCACGACGGCCCCTGTACCCGTGATCAGCGTGGCGATCTGGGTCGTGGCGGGAGCCGCGTATCCGCTCGGAATCTTCACCGTGGGCGCGCCGTCGGATGCCAGGGTCACCGTCGGGAGTCCGGCGGGCGGCGTCTGAGCCTGACCGCTGGCCTTCGAGGCGACGAGGCCGACGACATCCGCGACGATCACGATGACCTGATTCGCGGCGATGCCGAGCTGTGTGGAGCCGGTGCTGCCGAATCCGTCCGCCGCGGGGATCGCGCCGACAATGCGCGAACCGGCCTGTGAGCAGTTGAGCGTTTTCGCCAGCCCGCTGATGATCTGGCTGGCGTCCACTGTGATCGCGCTCGTGCGACCGGCGCCGTAGCCGGTCGAGGTGACCGTCTTACCCGTCGTCCCGTTGTAGAGCGTGAAGCTCACGTTGACGATGCTGCCTGGCTTGGCCTTCGGGCCGGTCCCCGGCGTCACGACGGTGCGCTCCGTCGCGGTCAGCTTCAGAGGAGAGTTGATGGTCACGTTCGGCGCGGCACCGAAGTCGCCGGTCACCTTCACCGAGTCGGAGACCGAGCCGCTCTTCAC
>JALYHS010000499.1 GCA_030776385.1 Actinomycetota bacterium | reverse complement strand
GCTATTCCGGGCCTGCGCGCCCGCCCGGAATAGCCGAACTCGCCCGGATCGGCTTTGATCGCGAGTTCTTCCTGTCCTCCACTGCCCTCCGGCCTTGTCCGACTTCCCACTGGGGGCGTCCAGTCTTCCAGGGTGAAGAACGGAGCGAGATGCTTCACACGTGTCGAAAGTGGATGAAGCGTGGCTCGAGTTCTCTCGCAACGAGAACCTGCGCGACGCCGACCCTCGACGGCTGCGGCGAGCCGCGGAGCAGGGCCGGCTGATACGGATTCACCGCGGCGCATTCCTTGAACCCGCGCGGTTGGTTGGCCTGACCGCTGAGGAACGGTACGCATATCTCGTTCTCGGGGCCGCCGGTGCTGCGCGGACCCGGCCCATCGTGAGTCACCTCTCGGCGGCGGTTCTCTGGGGGGCGCCGCTGATCGGTCCGACGCCCACCCTCGTGCACGTGCTCGTCACGACCGCCGCCGGCACACGAACTGAGCACGGGTTTCGCAAGCACGCGTCGCCGGTGCTGGACCGCGGTCATGAGGTACGCGGCGAAGTGAGGCTGACCTCCCTGACGCGGACTCTCGCCGAGACCGCTGCCGACTCCCCATTCGTAGCCGCCGTCGGAATCCTCGACTGGGCTCTGTCGCATCACGACATCACCAAGGTCGACATCCTGACAGCTCTGGACGAGTACGCCGTCGGCCGTGGTCGGCGCCGAGCCGAACGGGTTGTGTCGTTCGCCGACGGGAGAGCGGGATCAGTCGGAGAGTCCTTGAGCCGAGTGCGAATTCATGAAGCCGGTCTCCCGCGTCCTGAGCTGCAGGTGCCGTTCTTCGACTCCCGCGGAAAGATCGGCGTCGTCGATTTCTGGTGGCCCGATCACAATCTCATCGGAGAGTTCGACGGTGTCGCCAAGTATGTGCGCGAGGAGTTCACCGGCGGGCGCGACGTGGCCGATGTCGTGATAAACGAGAAAGTCCGAGAGGATCGCCTTCGAGCCGTCGGCCCGAACGTGACGCGCTGGGGGTGGTCGATCGCGTTGTCGCCCTTCGTGCTGCGGGCTCAGCTTCTTCAGCGCGGCCTGCCGCTCACGCGGGCATGAGTCTCAAAACGGGCGAGTGCGGCGCTTCCGGGCGTCCGGGCTCGCCCGGAACCGCCGTATTCGCCCGGATCCGAAACGGATGGGCGGCTGGGGGGCTGGGGCGGCGCCAGCGGCTCCCGATAGACTCAGGCAACGTGAGCGACATCGAGATCGGCCGGTCCAAGCGGGCGCGTCGCGCGTACGCATTCGACGACATCGCGATCGTCCCCAGCCGCCGCACCCGCGACCCGCACGACGTCTCAGTGAAGTGGTCGATCGACGCCTTCACCTTCGAGATGCCGGTGCTCGCGGCGCCGATGGACTCAGTGGTCAGCCCCGCGACCGCGATCCGCATCGGCCAGCTCGGCGGCCTCGGCGTGCTGGATCTCGAGGGCCTCTGGACCCGCTACGACGACCCCGAGCCCGTGCTGGCCGAGATCCGCTCCCTGGAGCCGGATGTTGCGATCACCCGCATGCAGCAGCTCTACGCCGAGCCCATCAAGCCGACTCTGATCAAGGAGCGCATCGCTGAGATCCGGGCCTCGGGCGTCCCGGTGGCCGGAGCACTCTCGCCGCAGCTCACTCAGGAGCACTCGCAGGCTGTCGTGGATGCGGGGGTCGACCTGTTCGTCATCCGCGGCACCACGGTCAGCGCCGAGCACGTCAGCAAGACCGTCGAGCCGCTGAACCTGAAGAAGTTCATCTACGAGCTCGACGTGCCCGTCATCGTCGGGGGAGCGGCGACGTATACGGCCGCGCTCCACCTGATGCGCACGGGCGCGGCCGGTGTGCTGGTCGGCTTCGGCGGTGGTGCGGCGTCGACGACGCGCGCGAGCCTCGGCATCCATGCTCCGATGGCGACCGCTGTGGCGGATGTCGCGGGCGCGCGTCGTGACTACCTGGACGAGTCGGGCGGACGCTACGTACACGTCATCGCCGACGGCGGCCTCGGTACGAGCGGTGACATCGTGAAAGCGGTCTCGGTCGGCGCCGATGCCGTCATGCTCGGCACCGCCCTTGCGCGGGCCGAGGAGGCACCCGGCGGAGGGTGGCACTGGGGTGCGGAGGCGCACCACGCCGAGCTGCCGCGCGGCGGTCGGATGCATGTCGGCACCGTTGCGCCGCTTGAGCAGCTGCTGTTCGGCCCCTCGTCCAACCCTGATGGCCGTGTCAACCTGATCGGCGCGCTGCGGCGCTCGATGGCGACG
Organism: Actinomycetota bacterium; assembly: GCA_030776385.1. Lineage (GTDB taxonomy): Bacteria > Actinomycetota > Actinomycetes > Actinomycetales > Microbacteriaceae > Lysinimonas. The sequence goes on along the minus strand of JALYHS010000499.1, from coordinate 1,095 downwards.
ACCGGATACTCCGACCTCAAGGAGTTCCAGCGCGTCGAGGTCGTCGTCGCGCCGTACCAGCAGGGCTGAGGCCAGCAGGGCTGAGGCCAGCAGGGCTAGGACCAGCGGAGCTGAGACCCTTTCGCCCACGGCGGACCGCCGGATGCGGCATCCACCGCGACCGTAGAATGGGCACATGGTTGACGTACGACGCGTGAAGCTCCCCGGTGTCGGGGTGCTGCACACCTTCGTCACCGACGACGGCGGCAAGGTCGGCGTGATCAGCCACCGATCCGGGCACAGCGACCTCATCACCTTCGCGGATGCCGAAGACGGTGCCGCGAAGAAGGTCTCGCTGCGTCTGGATGAGGACGAAGCCCACACTCTCGCGGAGCTTCTCGGTGGCACCAAAATCACCGAGTCGCTCTCCGGCCTCGATCAGATCCCCGGCCTGTCGATCGACTGGTTCCACGTGGACTACGACGACCACATCGCCGGGCAACCGCTCGGCAGCATGACCACTCGCGGGCTCCCCGGGGTGACCGTCGTGGCGGTCGTGCGCGGCGAGTCCGCCAACCCCGCGCCCGACGAGGATTTCAAGGTCTTCCCCGGCGACACCCTTGTCGTCGCAGGCGCCCCCGAGAAGGTGGCCAAGGCGTTCCTCTTCTATCGCACGGGCGAGTTCAAGGCGCGGGCCGAGTCCGTGGACGCACCGCCCGGAAGCTGACGACGTGGGTAGCGAACTCCTCACCCTCGGTGTCCTGTTCGTCATCGCCTACGTTCTGGGGCGGCTGGGCAAGCTCATCGGCCTGCCGGCCATCCCGGTCTACATGCTGGTCGGGCTCATCGCGAGCCCGAACTTCCACTTCTTCCCGCTGAATTTCAAGTCGTCCGATGTCGAACTCGTCGCCATCGTCGGCCTGATCTTCCTGCTGTTCAGCCTGGGCCTCGAGTTCGATCAGGACGAGTTCTTCGGCAACATCCGCTCCCTGATCCTCTCGGGCGGCACTCGCATACTGATCAACTTCGGGGTCGGTTTCGCCTTCGGCATGTGGGTGGGCTGGGGCACCCGCGAAGCGCTGATCATCGCCGGGATGACAGCGACCTCCTCGAGCG
>JALYHS010000498.1 GCA_030776385.1 Actinomycetota bacterium | reverse complement strand
GCCACGGCATCCGGGTCGCTGAAGAGCTCGAAGGCGTGTACACGCGCGTAGTGCCAGCCGAGGCGGCGCAGCACCTCGGGGCGGAGGCGGAGGGACTCGCGGAGGGTGCGTCCGGCGAGCACACCGTCGGTTTCGACGACCAGGCAGGTGCCGCCGTTCGCGGCGACGAGTCCGAGCTTGCCGCGATGGCCGAGGGCGACGCGCAGTCCGCGCGAGGCGAGCCGGCGCGAGAGGTCGACGAGCATCGGATCGCTGTCGTCCGGGAGGGGCGGCTCCGCACGGCGGGCGGCGACCTCGTCGAGGATCTCGGCGAGGGCGACGGCGCCGTGCTTGAGCCGACCATCCTCGACATCCGAGGGCCGGAAGCAGGTGACGATCACGAGGTTGCGACGAGCGCGGGTCATGGCGACCGCGAGCAGGCGTTCGCCGCCGGGATGTCCGAGCGGGCCGAAGTCGGCGAGCACGCGGCCGTGAGGGGTGCGTCCGTAGCCGATGGAGAAGATGACCCGATCGCGGCTCTGGGCGACGGCGCGCTCGATCGGCAGCACCGCGAAGGGCTCGCCGCCGTCGCCGAGCACGAACTCGCTGAGCTCCGGACGCGTCGCCATCGCCGTGAGGACGGCCTGCAGCACGCGCACCGAGTGCTTCTGACTCGCGGTGACCACCATGAGCGACTCGTGCGGACGCTGGGTGGCGTGCTCGATCACGAGCTCGACGACACGGTCCACCTCGGCGTCGACGCTCTCGACGGCGCCGGTGTCACCGTCCGGCATCCCGGTGCCGTTCTCGACGTAGTCGAGCACGAGACTGCCGTGGCCGAGGAACGATCCGGCCCACGGCAGCGAGTCGATCCGACCCCCGTAGAAGCGGCGGTTCACCAGCTCGGCGAGGTCCTCGCCACCCGCGCGGTAGCTGCGGGTCAGGCTCAGGATCGGGAGCAACTCCCCGAGGCGCGACAGCGCCGACCGCCCGTGGAGCTCATCGAGCGCGCGGGAGCCGTGCGCCGGATCCCCGTCGGGATCGAGGGTGATCGCGACATCCGAATCGCCCAGTGCGATCTCGAACGACGAGGGTGTCTGCGTCACCGGGTCGCCGAATGCGACGACCTGCTTGGCACGACGGATCGCGCCCACATTCTCGGCGACGGTGGTCGCGCCGGCATCGAGCAGCAGGACGGTGTCGAACGCCATCGCGTCGGTGACGGCCGAGACCTCGTACGGCGAGGCGAGCCAGATCGGAGCCACCGAGCGGGCCAGGTGGGGGGCCGCACGCTGCAGCGCGCGCGAGTTCACGCCGTCCGAGCCGAGGACGCGTTTGAGTTCCTTCGCCTCATCCGGCCAATCGACCAGGCCGATCTTCCAGTTCTCGGCGAGCTGCCACGCGAGCAGTTGCGCGCTTCCGGCGGCGTGCGCCTCGTCGACGAGACGGAAGTCGGCCTCGAGACGCTCCAGCACGTCCGTCTTCGCGCCGAGCAGGGCGCGATCGGATGCCAACAGGTGATCGAGCGCCGAGCGCCACCAGGCCAGCTCGAGTTCCGCTGGGATCTGCTGCTCGGGCACGTGCCGGCGCGCGAGATCGGTGAGCAGCGGCTCGAGGTCGAGGCTGCGCATCGTGGAGACGAGTTCGCTGCGCTCCTGGAGGTTCTGCAGCACATCGGAGTCCGCGGCGAGGGCGGTCAGCAGCTCGCTGAGCCGGTGCAGCGGGATCGAGATGAACTGGGTTTCGCGCGTCGTGTGGCCGAGGGGGACGTCGAGCGCGGCGAGATCCGCCGAGAGCTGCTGCCACGCGACGGCCACATCGGAAATGCCGACCGGCACCTCGGGAACCACACCGGTCGCCACGAAGCGCTGCCACATGATCCGCTGCCGCTGGATGCCGGAGAGCGCCTCGTGCAGGTCGCCGACGTGCATGCCGGGTCGCACGTACTCCTTCGCGAGCTTCTTCAGCCGGCGACGGTTGGCCGACGACATCTCGGGGGCGTCGCGCCTCGGTGCGGTCGCCACGATCAGTTCGCTGAGCGAACGATCGAAGACCGCGGGGGTGAAGCGGTCGAGGGTGTCGCGGATGTCGGTGAGCAGCTTGAGGTAGATGCCCAGTTCGCCGATGGTCTCGAACGGGCGCATCCGGGTGGAGCCGATGAGTTGCTGCGCGCGGACCAGCAGCCGCGGCAGTTCCTCCTCCTGGATCTTCTTCGCCAGGGCATGGGCTCGGTGCGCCTCATCCCCGTTGGCGAACTGCGCGCCGTACCAGGGCGAGTCGCCGGGCCCGTAACGAAACTCGCCCAGTTCCGCGG
>JALYHS010000497.1 GCA_030776385.1 Actinomycetota bacterium | reverse complement strand
CCGTCGTGCTTGGCATCCTGACCCGCTCCGGCCGACCGGCCTTCGGGCTCCCGCGCTTCGCCGTGACCCTGGTGCACCGCAACGCCGCGCTGATGGGCACGGTGTTCATCGCGATCCACGTCGTCTCGCTTCTGTTCGATCCGTACGCGCAACTGAATGTCCTCGATTTCTTCGTGCCCTTCCTCGGCACCTATCGCCCGTTCTGGCTGGGGCTCGGCACTGTGGCGGTCGATCTGCTGATCGCCGTCGTCGTCACGAGCCTGCTGCGTCGCCGGATCGGCCAGCGCGCCTTCCGCGTCGTGCACTGGGCGAGCTACGCGCTGTGGCCGATTGCGCTGTTCCACTCCATCGGCACGGGGACGGATGCCACGAATATCCTCTTCATCGTTCTGGCCGTCGCCTGCACGGCCGCGGTGGCCGGCTCGGTCGCCTGGAGGCTGACCACCGCGTACCAGCAGCGCGGACGGGCGACGCCCGACCGACGCATCGCCCCCTCCCGGATCCCCGTGGATGCGAACGTGAAGGAAATCCGATGACCATGCTCGACGCCTCCGACCTGCGCGGCGGACGCAGCGCTGCGCCACCGACCGGCATTCCGCGACTTCTCGCCGCAGGGGACGCCTCGCTCGCCGCACACCTGGCGCGGTTCGGCGGACTGCCTGCCGGCCGGGATGCGGATTCCGTGATCACCGAACTCGAACGGGCCGGCCTCGAGGGGCGCGGGGGGGCGGCGTTCCCGACCTGGCGCAAGCTGGCCTCCGCGGCCGGGTCCGGCCGCGCCGGAGTGGTGATCGCGAACGGCTCCGAGGGCGAACCGCTCAGCGCCAAGGACGCGACCCTGCTTCACCACGCCCCGCATCTCGTGCTCGACGGTCTGCTTCTCGTCGCGGCGTCCCTGGGTGCATCCGAGTCGCACCTCGTGACCACGGCTGCACAGTTGGCTCCGGTCCAGCGCGCCATCGCCGAGCGGGGAGATGCCGGCCGGATCCGGTTGCGCGAGACCGAGGACCGGTTCATCTCGGGGGAGGCTTCCGCGGTCGTGAATGCGATCGAACGCGCCCGCGCCATCCCTCGCGACCACGTCGTGCGTCTCTCGATCTCGGGCCTCGGTGGTCGCCCGACGCTCGTGCTCAACGTCGAGACCCTCGCCCATATCGCGCTGGTTCTCCGCTTCGGGGCCGACTGGTTCCGCTCGCTCGGCACCTCGGACGACCCCGGCACCCGACTGCTGACCGTGGTCGGCCCTGAGGGTTCCGTGGTCGTCGAGGCGGCGGGCGGCACGCCGTTGCGGACCGCACTGCGCGCGGGCGGCGTCGATCCGGCGAGCGTCCGCGCCCTGCTCGTCGGGGGCTATCACGGCGCCTGGGTGGCGGGCGATGCGCTCGACACCCCCCTCTCGGCCACCGGGCTCGCGCCGTTCGGAGCGGCGCCGGGGGCCGGCATCCTGATGGTGCTCCGTCGCGGCCAGTGCGGGCTGGATCGCACCGCCGAGATCACGCGCTACCTCGCGAGCCAGTCGGCCGGGCAGTGCGGTCCCTGCGCGAATGGTCTCCCCGAACTCGCCGAGCTGATGGGGCGCATCGCCCACCGCGACCGGGATGCGTCCCTCCCGAGACAGGTGAAGCAGGTGAGCGGGCTCGTCACCGGTCGTGGCGCCTGCCACCACCCCGACGGCACAGCTCGGATGGTGCTGAGCGCCCTGGGCGCATTCGACCGTGATGTGCACGCGCACGCACTCGGACTCTGCCAAGAGCTCGTCTCGTGAGCGCCACGACTGCCCGAAGCATCCCGGGGCCCCCGCGCACCGTTCTCCACATCGACTGGACGCGCTGCGACTCCCGCGGATCGTGCCTCGAGTTGCTGCCCGAGGTGCTGCAGCCTGATCGCTGGGGGTACCCGCTCGCCCGCGCCGGCGGATCGGATGTGGCGATCCCCGCCCACCTGGAACAGGCGGCCGCCGACGCGGTGGCGCTCTGCCCGGTGCTCGCGCTGCGGTTCCGCACCGACTAGCGACGTATCCTGAGGGGCTGATGTCCGATGCCCTTCCCTTCACGATCTCCTACCCGCCGGAGTTGCCCGTCAGCGCCGCTCGGGAGGAGCTCGCTCGCGTCATCTCCGAGAACCAGGTCGTGATCGTGGCCGGCGCGACCGGCTCCGGCAAGACGACGCAGCTGCCGAAGATCTGCCTCGAACTCGGCCGCGAGCGCATCGGCCACACGCAGCCCCGCCGGATCGCCGCCCGCAGCATCGCCGAGCGCATCTCCGAGGAGTTGAACGTCGAACTCGGCACCGTGGTCGGCTACCAGGTGCGCTTCGACGACCGCTCGACCCGCGACACCCGGGTCAAGCTGATGACAGACGGCGTGCTGCTCGCCGAGCTCAACCGCGATCGCGAACTGCGCCGCTACGACACGATCATCCTCGACGAGGCGCACGAACGATCCCTCACCATCGACTTCCTGCTCGGCTATCTCAAGCAACTCCTCCCCCGCCGCCCCGACCTCAAAGTGATCGTCACCAGCGCGACGATCGACCCGCAGAGCTTCGCGGCGCACTTCGCGGATGCTGCGGGCACTCCGGCCCCGATCCTCGAGGTGAGCGGCCGCACCTATCCCGTCGAGATCCGCTACCGACCGCTGATCGAGCCTGTCGAGACTCCGGACGAGTTCGACGAGGGGGTCTCGACGGGCTCGACCAGCGACAGTCGCGACTACCTGGACGGGATCGTCGACGCCCTCGACGAGCTCGGACGCGAAGCATCCGGTGATGTGCTGGTGTTCCTCAGCGGTGAGACCGAGATCCGCGATGCCGAGGACGCCATCCGCGGACGGGTCGCGGCGGGCTCGACCGGCGGAGTGTGGGCAGGCACCGAGGTGCTCCCGCTCTACGGGCGACTCAGCTCCGCCGACCAGCACCGGGTGTTCGAGACGAAACGCAGCCCCGGCATCCGGCGGAGAGTCGTGCTCGCCACCAACGTGGCCGAGACCAGCCTCACCGTTCCGGGGATCAAGTACGTGATCGACGCAGGTACCGCGCGCATCTCGCGGTACAGCGTCCGCGCGAAGGTGCAGCGGCTGCCGATCGAGGCGATCAGTCAGGCGAGCGCGAACCAGCGCTCCGGCCGGGCGGGGCGCACCAGTGACGGGATCGCGATCCGGCTCTACTCGGAGGAGGACTTCGAGGGGCGGTCGGCTTTCACCGACCCCGAGATCCTGCGCACGAACCTGGCAGCGGTCATCCTGCAGATGATCTCGATCGGGCTGGGCGACATCGCTGCCTTCCCGTTCCTGCAGCCGCCGGACTCGCGCGGCATCCAGGACGGGGTCGATCTGCTGACGGAGCTCGGTGCCGTCCGCCGGTCGAGCGCTGACCGCCGGTCGATCGCTGACCGCCGGTCGATCTTGTCGAGACCATCCCACGGCGCCGGTTTCGACACGCCGCCTGCGCCGGCTGCTCACCCAGCGGGAACGCCTGCGCCGGCTGCTCACCCAGCGGGAGCCTGGGAGATCACCCGCGTGGGACGTGACCTCGCGGCGCTTCCGCTCGATCCGCGCTTCGGACGGATGCTCGTCGAGGCGAAACGGCACGGCGTGGTGCGCGAGGTGGCCGCGATCGTGGCGGGACTCAGCATCCAGGATGTTCGCGAACGACCCCTCGAGCGCCGTGCACAGGCTGACCAACTGCATGCCCGGTTCGCGGAGCCGACGAGCGACTTCCTCGGACTGCTGAAGCTCTGGAACCACCTCGAGGAGCAGCAGCGTGAGCTCAGCAGCAGCGCCTTCCGGCGGCTGTGCAAGGCCGAATTTCTCAACTACCTGCGGATTCGCGAATGGCAGGACCTGTATCGGCAACTGATCCGAGCAGGCAAGCCGTTGGGTATCACGCCCGGCGAGGCCAAGGTCGACCAGGACGGCATCCACAAATCGCTGCTTGCCGGATTACTCAGCAGGATCGGCCTTCGCGATGAGCGCGTAACGAAGAGCAACCCGAAGGAGAAGCCGCGCGAGGGGCGCGAGGTGAGGAGTCGCGAGTACCTGGGCGCGCGCAACCAGCGGTTCGCGATCTTCCCCGGCTCGGCATTGGCGCGGAAAGGGCCGCCCGCGGTGATGGCGGCCGAGCTCGTCGAGACGAGTCG
>JALYHS010000496.1 GCA_030776385.1 Actinomycetota bacterium | reverse complement strand
CCATCCTCATCCTGACCTCCAACCTGGGCAGCCAGTACCTGGTCGACCCCGGGCTGAGCTGGGACCAGAAGGTCCGTGCCGTGAATGACCTGGTGCGGCAGTCCTTCAAGCCCGAGTTCGTCAACCGTCTCGATGACATCGTGGTGTTCTCGCAGCTGACGGAGGCCGACCTTGGCCAGATCGTCTCGCTCTACATCGACCGCCTCGAGAGGCGACTCGCCGAACGACGCCTTCAGCTCGCGGTCACACCCAACGCGCGAGCGTGGCTCGCCGAGCGCGGCTACGACCCGATCTACGGGGCTCGACCGCTTCGGCGGCTGATGCAGCACGAGATCGACGACAAGCTGGCGCGGGCACTGCTCGCAGGCGATGTACGCGACGGTGACACCGTGATGGTGGATCTCGGCGAGGATGCGCTCAGCGTGACGCGCTTCGCGGCCGTCGACGCCGAGCCACCGGTCGGCGAGGAGTAGCGCCGCCGCGCCGAAACCGGGCGAGTTCGGACGAACCGGGCGAGTTAAGACGCCCGCTTTGGCGGAACTCGCCCGGATTCGCGCCAGACCTTAGTCCGCTCCGGCATCCTTCTTGACGTCGTCGCGCGCGAGCAGCGACTCCTTGACCTTCTTGCGCAGCACCTTGCCGATGAGCGACTTGGGCAGTTCGTCGACGATGTAGACGTGCTTCGGCACCTTGTACGCGCTCATGTTCTTGCGGGCGAATGCACGCAGCGCCGCCTCATCGACGGTCGTGCCTTTCGCCTGCACGACCGCGGCCACGACGTGCTCCCCGTCGCGGTCGTTCGGGATGCCGACCACCGCGACATCGGCGACGCCGTCGAATCCGCGCAGCGCATCCTCGACCTCGGTCGGCGAGACGTTGAAGCCGCCGGTGATGATGAGCTCCTTCAGCCGATCGACGATCTTGATGAAGCCGTCATCATCCATGGTGGCGATGTCGCCGGTGCGGTACCAGCCGTCGACGAACACCTCGGCCGTCTCGGCCGGCTTCTTCCAGTACCCGCTCATGACCTGCGGTCCCTTGGCGATCAGCTCGCCGGGCTCTCCGGGCTTCACGTCGTTCTGGGGGTTCTCGGGATCGACGATCCGGATGTCGGTGCCCGGCAGCGGGAGCCCGATGGTCCCCTGTTTGCGGCCGTCGCCCACCGGGTTCGCGGCGAGCACCGGACTGCACTCGCTCAGGCCGTAGCCCTCGACCAGGTAGCCCTTGGTCAACTGCTCCCACGGCGTGATCACCGCCTGCGACAGCGGCATCGCGCCCGAGATGGCGATTTCGATGCCCTCGAGCGAGACGCCCTTCTCCTTCGCGGCGTTAGTGAGCCGCTCGTAGATCGGGGGCACGGCGGGCAGGAAGGTCGGCGGCCTCTTCTTGATCACCGGGAGAACGAGGTCCGGATCGAAACGCGGGAAGAGCACAAGGCGGGCACCCATGCTCATCGCGAAGGTGAGGCACAGGGTGAGTCCGTAGGCGTGAAACAGCGGCAGCACGGCGTGCACGCTGGCGGTCCCGCGCTTGATGGTGGGAACCCAGGCGCGCGCCTGCGCGGCGTTCACGCCGAGGTTCAGGTGGCTGAGCGTGGCGCCCTTGGGGCTGCCGGTGGTGCCGCTGGTGTACTGGATGACCGCGACATCCTCCGTCGTCGGCCCGCCCACCGATGGCTTGATCGGCTCGCTCTCGACGAGCTCCTCCCAGGGCGTCGTGCCCGTCACCTCGATCGTGAGGTCGGCGCGCTGCTTGCGAGCGCGCGGGATCGGGAGTCTGAGCAGGAAGCGCAACCGAGCGGGCATCGCGCGCGTCATGTTGACCGAGATGATGTGGTCGATCGTCACGTCATCCGGGAAGGCCTGAAGGTTCGCGACGACCTTGTCCCAGGTGATGACGAACTTGGCGCCGTGGCTCTCGAACTGATGGCGCAGCTCGCGCGGCGTGTAGAGCGGGTTGTGCTCGATGACGATCGCGCCGAGTCGCAGGATCGCGTAGAACGCGACGACGTGCTGTGGGCAGTTCGGCATGATCAGTGCGATCGGGTCGCCCTTGCGCACCCCAAGCTTTCGCAGACCCTCTGCCGCGCGGTCGATCTGATCGCCCAACTCGGCGTAGGTGGTCTCGCGGCCGAAGAACTCGAGGGCGACGTTGTCGCCGAACTCGGTCACGCTCGACTGGATCAGGTCGCTGAGCGATCCGGTGGGCAACTCGATGTCGTCGGGCACCCCCTCCGCGTAGGACTTGATCCAGGGGCGGGGGGCGGCGGCGTCGGTCACATGGTCAGCCTAAGTCGCCAGGGGGACGGATGCGGAGGTCTGGACCACCGCGGCGCCTCGCGACCGCGTGATCCCGAAGGCGACGAGCGCGGCGACCGGGGGCGTCTACCGGGCGAGTTCCTCGCGGATGACGGCCACGAACGCATCCACGTCGTCCTCGGTGGTGTCGAATGCACACATCCAGCGCACCTGGCCGAGCGCGCGGTCCCAGTCGTAGAAACGTACGCGTTCACGGATGCGATCTGCCGCGTCGTTCTGAAGGATCGCGAATACCGCGTTGGCCTGCGTCTGCTGCGAGAACGCCAGCCCGCTGATCGAGCCTGTCGAAATC
>JALYHS010000495.1 GCA_030776385.1 Actinomycetota bacterium | reverse complement strand
ATCGAGCTTCTTCCAGTCGACCTCATCGAACTCGGGGCCCATCTCCTCGCGCATGCGGTCCTTCGCGCCGTCGGCCATCGAGCGCAGCGATTTGACCACCCGGGCGAGCTGGGCCGCGTAGGCGGGAAGCCGATCCGGACCCACCAGGAAGACAGCGATCACCGCGATGATGATCAGCTTGTCGAAGGTCAACCCGAAGGACACCCGGCCAGGATACGCGTCCCCTCTGATCCCCGCCCTAGAGTGGCGACGTGGCAGACAAGGAACTGAGTTGGAAGTACGCCGAAGACTTCGTCATCGAGTCTCCGGCGATCGAAACCGCGCGCCAGCACGCCCTCGAGTTGGGAATCGACCCGGTCTCCCCCGCCGTCGGCGCGCAACTCGCGGTACTGGCGGCGGCGAGTTCCACGCACTCGATCCTCGAGATCGGCACCGGCACCGGCGTCAGTGGCCTCTGGCTGCTGACGGGGGCACCGGATGCCATCCTCACCTCGATCGACATCGAACTCGATCATCAGCAGCATGCCCGCAGCGCTTTCGCGGGCGGCGGGGTGCCGGCCAACCGCATTCGGCTCATCACCGGACGGGCGGCTGAGGTGCTCCCGCGAATGAACGATGGCGCATACGACCTGGTGTTCGTCGACGCGGACGAGTCGGCTCTGCTTGACTACGTCGAACACGCCCTCCGCATCGTGCGCCGCGGAGGGCTGGTGCTGGTCGCTCACGCGCTCTGGCGAGGACGCGTCGCTGATCCGGCCCGCCGCGACAGTACCGCGGAAGACTTCCGAACGCTGCTCAGCACGATCGCCGAATCTTCGGCTGTGGTCTCATCGCTGAGCACCGCGGGCGACGGGCTGCTTCAGCTCGTCAAAATAGCCGACTGATCACTCACGCGCGACCACGAATCGCCGACTGAGTTATGCGGTACTCAGTTAAGCGGTACCGACGACGCCGACAAGGGCGTCACGCAGCTCGGAGGCTTCGGCGTCGTTGACCGACACGACGAGGCGGCCGCCACCCTCGAGCGGAACCCGCACGATGATCAGGCGACCTTCTTTAACAGCCTCCATCGGTCCGTCACCGGTCCTCGGCTTCATGGCTGCCATGTGGTGTCCCCTTTCGATGGATACTCACACCATTATCCCGCATCCGAGGGGGGTCGTCGAACCACGGCCGCCCTCAGCCGCCGGAGGGACGGATCAGGGCGGACTCCAGTCATAGCCGTTGACCCACCAGCAGAAGTACATCCAGACGACCTGACCCGCGATCCCGAGCACCACCAGGGCGACGCGATAGCCGACCGACCGGGGGATCGCCACCGCCCCCAGAGCGGGCGCGAGCGGAATGAGCAACCGGAAGGTGCTGGTCTGCGGGAAGAACACCGCGAGCAGATAGACCGCGTAGCCCGCGAGCCAGAGCCGCAGGTCCACCCCGAGCTGCCGTGCCGCCGGGCTGAACAGGAAGACGGCGAACGCCGCGATCAGCACGATCATTCCGATAACGCCCCAGAGCCACGGGCTCGGGGCTCCGATCCAGCTCAGCCACCACTCGGCTCCCTGGAACCAGGGCTGGAACGGCACGAGCTCCTGATAGCCGATCCAGCCGGTGCGCCAGGCCAGCTCGGTGTCAGTGTACGCCGAGGGGGATCCGGTCCCGATCCACGCGACCAGAGTCCAGGCCACCCCGAAGAACGCGCTCGAGAGCCCCACCACGACCACCGCGATGCGCTGACGCGTCGGGAACGCATCCCGATTCCGTGTCACGAAACGGTGGATGAGGTGGAACAGCAACATCGCCGCGAACGCCAGTCCCGTCGGTCGCGTCAGGGCGGCCACCCCGATCACCGGAACCATGAGGTAGTACCGCCGATCCTGCAGCAGCATCAGCGCGAGAAGGAGGAAGAACAACTGCATGGATTCCGCGTAGCCGACCTGCAGGATCGGCGAGGTCGCACCGGTGCAGAACAGCACCACGGCGAACAACGCGGTCCCCGTCGGCAGCACCCGCGCGAGCAGGCGGTAGAGGAGCAAGGCAGAGCCGGCGGAGAACAGCAGAGCGATGATCACCCCGGCCACCTGGTACGGCACCCCGACCGTCAGGAACAGCCGCAACACCGCCGGGAAACCGGGGAGGAAGGCCCAGGCGTTCTCGGTGACGTGGCCGTCGGCGCCGTGCGGCAGCACCGCCGGATACCCCGAGACGGCGACGATGTAGTACCAGTACGAGTCCCACATCGCGGCGAACGAGAAGTAGTCGGGCTTCGGGCCCGTCCACGGATTCGCGGCCTGGATGTTGGCGTATGCCAGCATGATCACGGTCGTCACGATGCGCGAGGCCGCGAAGATCACCAGCACCTTCGCGTACCACGGCGTCAGCCGAGAGCGGACCCTCAGCCAGGTCAACGCTTCGTCGTGCGGCGTCGGCTCCCGCGTCGGCTCACGAGAACCCGACGGGGAGCGCTCGTCACGCGCTACGAGCCGCTCAGCCATGCCCGGAGCCTGCGCTCGTAGCGGTCGATCTCGTCGACCGGAATCCGCTCATCGTCGGCGTGCGCCAGCATCGGGTCGCCGGGACCGAAGTTCACCGCGGGGATGCCGAGAGCCGAGAAGCGGGCAACATCCGTCCAGCCGTACTTGGGTTTCGCGTCGGCACCGACCGCCGCCACGAACGCCTGCACGAGCGGATCATCGAGGCCTGGACGCGCGCCCTCGGCCACGTCGACGATCTCGACCTCGAAATCCGGGAACAGCTCGCGCACGATCGCCGAGGCCGCCGTCGCGTCTCGGCTGGGTGCGAAACGGTAGTTGACGTGCACGACCGCCTCGTCGGGGATCACGTTTCCGGCGACCCCGCCCGAAATACCGACCGCGTTGAGACCCTCGCGGTAGACGAGTCCGTCGACATCGATCGACTCCGGCCGATACGAGGCCAGGATGCCGAGCACCGGTGCCAGCGCGTGGATCGCATTCTCACCCATCCAGGCCCGGGCCGAATGGGCGCGAAGGCCGCGGGTGCGGATGTCGGCGCGCAGGGTGCCGTTGCATCCACCCTCGACCTCGCCGTTCGACGGCTCGCCCAGGATCGCGAAATCGGCCGCGAGCAACTCGGGGTGGTTGCGCGCAAGACGGCCGAGTCCGTTCAGGCTCGACTCGACCTCCTCATGGTCGTAGAAGATCCAGGTGACGTCGACAATCGGCTCGGAGACGGATGCTGCGAGCGCGAGCATCGTCGCGCAACCCGCCTTCATGTCGACGGTGCCGCGGCCCCAGAGGATGTCGTGCTCCAGCCGTGCGGGCACGTTCCCGTTGATCGGGACCGTGTCGAGGTGGCCGGCGATGACCACGCGGCTGCCGCGTCCGAGCTGAGTTCGCGCGACCACAGCGTCGCCATCGCGCAGGAGTTCGAGGTGCGCGTACGGCCGCAGAGCCGACTCGACGGCATCCGCGATCGTGGTCTCGTCACCGGAGACGGACGCGATGTCAACGAGTCGGCGCGTCAACTCCCGGCTCGGGAGGGTCGGATCCAGGTCGGCCACCGTGCAAGCCTACGGTCTGTGCGCGCCGATACCCTGGGGACATGACCACCGCCTGGGGCCACGGGCTCGCCACGACCGCCACCTCGCCGAGCGGCGCCCTCACCGTTCTCGACACCTGGTTCCCCGCGCCCGCCCTCGGAGCACCCCCGGCCGGCGGCGAATACGTCGCCCCCGCACAGCTGGAGCCCTGGGTCGGAGACGATCCGCGGCGGGAGGTCAGCATCGACGTCGTCACCCCGATCATCGAGTTGGATGCCGCGCCCGCCTCCACCTCGGACGCCTACCTGCGCCTGCATCTGCTGAGCCACCTGCTCGTCGCCCCCAACACGATCAACCTCGACGGCATCTTCGCCCACCTGCCGATCGTCGCCTGGACGACCGCGGGACCCATGCTCCCGGAGGCATTCGCCCGACTGCGGCCGGCCCTGCAGCGCGCCGGGATCTCGGCGCACGGCATCGACAAGTTCCCGCGCCTGCTCGACTACGTCACGCCCGACCGGGTACGGATCGCCGACGCCTCGCGCGTGCGGCTCGGCGCCCACCTCGCCCCCGGAACGACCGTCATGCACGAGGGCTTCGTCAACTTCAACGCCGGGACGCTCGGCACCTCGATGGTGGAGGGCCGGATCTCGCAGGGCGTCGTCGTCGGCGACGGCTCGGATATCGGCGGCGGGGCATCCATCATGGGGACCCTGTCCGGTGGCGGCACCCAGCGCGTGCGGATCGGTGACCGCGCTCTGCTCGGCGCGAACTCGGGCGTCGGCATCTCGATCGGCGACGACTCGGTCGTCGAGGCGGGCCTCTACGTAACGGCCGGCACCAAGGTGACTCTCCTGGTTCCGGATGCCACGCCTCGACTCGTGAAGGCCGTCGAGCTGAGCGGGGTGGCCGGCCTGCTGTTCCGGCGCAACTCGCTCACGGGCGGCGTCGAGGTGCTGCCGCGCTCCGGCGGCTCAGTGGAGCTG
>JALYHS010000494.1 GCA_030776385.1 Actinomycetota bacterium | reverse complement strand
CGACGTGGGCGTCATCGAACTCGAACGAGCGGACCGCTCCCGGGAGACCCACTCCTTCGTGGCACTCGCCGGCCTCGGCCTCGACGCCAAGATGATCGCGAACACCCGGCCGGAGCTGAAGAGACGCGTCGGCTGGCTTGCCTATGTCGACGCGATCGCCAGGTCGATGCGCGACAGCGAGAAGATCCGGATGCGGTATCGCCTCGACAACGGCGAGGAGCGCACGATGAGCGTGCACACGGTGCTGGTCGGCAACGTGGGACTCCTGCCCGGCAACGTGCTGCTGCTACCCGAGGCCGAACCCGACGATGGCTTGTTCGACATCGTCACGCTGCGCCCCGAGGGACTCGGGGGGTGGGTGCAGATCTGGGTGCGAATCGTGTGGGAGAACGGCGTGCTGCGGCGCAGCTCGGTCGGGCGTCGGCTCGCGGGGCTGAACCGTGACGTGCGGACGTTGCGCTACCTGAAGGGTCGCAGGATCAGCGTGCGGCTCGACCGCCCCGAGGACTTCGAGCTGGACGGCGATGACTTCGGCCTGGTGATCGGGTTCGAGGCGCGAGTGGATCCCGCCGCGCTCATCGTGCGAGTCCCCGCCGTCTGAGCTGCTCACGGCGCAGCTGCGAGCGGCGCCCCAGTACGGCGAGGATCGCGACGACCGCGAACAGCGCGGCCCCGGCCACCGGCGCCACCATCGACTGCAGCCCGAAGCCGAACACGAACAGGAACTGCTGTTGCCGGAAGGCGGCCTGACTGAGCCCGCCCGCGAGGCCGATCTGTTGGCCGGCGTACTGCGCCTGCACGGCCGCATAGGCCATGGCCACCGAGCCGACGCCGAGCAGCACCGCGAGGATTCCCAGAGCGACCAGTCGCGAACGCATCTAACCGTCGGCTCCGTCGGCTCCGAGGGTTCCGTCGGAATCGACCCGGTCGAGCGCGCCGAGAGCCAGCCAGACAATCACGCACACGAAACCGGCGAGGGCGAGAATCGGCGGGAGATCGGTCACAAGCAGCTCGACGAACTGGCTCTCCGCGGTCGTGCTTGTGGCTTGTGGATGCAGCACCTGCCACCACAGCGTCGACCCGGCCGCAATCAGCAGGACCAGTCCGAACAAAGGAAGCGCGAGACGGTACGGATTGCGGCGGACGGGGGTGAGCGGTGCCGGTGTTTCGACCAGTTCAGGAGTTGCCACGACATCCGGGGCAGCGATCACTTCCACAACGGCTGGCTCGACGGGCGCAGCAGGTGCCTGCTCCCGCACCACCAGTTCCGGGTCCGGACCCGAGTACCCGCGCTGAAAGGCCGGGTCGAAGCGCGGGTCGGTCATGCCGGGCTGCCGACTACTCGGACTGCCCGGACTCGCCCGAGATCAGGCCCCGGAGCCAGTCGCGCGCATCGATGAACACCTCGTCACCGTAGCGCGGCGTGACCTCGATGGCGAGCTTGTCCGCGCGCGGGTACGAGCCGAGGAAGAGCACCTTCGGGCTGAAGCGCTTGAGCCCGAGAAGCGCGTCGGCGACCCGCTCGTCGAGCACGTGGCCGTCGAGGTCCACGACGAAGCGGTACCGTCCGAGCTCATCGCCGATCGGCCGCGACTCGAGCAGGCTCAGGTTGACACCGCGGGTCGCGAACTGCTCGAGCATCTCGACAAGGGCGCCGGGCTGGTCGGTGGGGAGTTCGACGATGATGCTCGTCTTGTCGGAGCCGGTGCGCGGCGGAATAGCCGTTGAACCGGTCACCAGCACGAAGCGGGTGACGGCGTTCGGGTTGTCGCCGATGTGCTCGGCCAGCACCGCGACCGCGTACTCGCCGTCGATGCCGGGTGGGGCGATCGCGGCATCCGCGATGGGGTTGTCTGCAAGGAGTTGCGCGGCGGCGGCGACGTTCGAGGTCGCGGGAAGGTGCTCGTGCTCCGGCAGCTGGGAGTCGAGCCAGAGGTGACACTGCGCGTACGCGACCGGATGCGCGGCCACGACCCGCACGTCCGCGAGAGCCGTGCCAGGGCGCGCCACCAGCACGAAGTCGACCGGGACGAGGTACTCGCCGATGATCCGCAGGCCGGGGATATTCGCCAGGGCATCCTGGGTCGCGCTGACGCCGCCCTCGACGCTGTTCTCGATCGCGATCACCGCGCCGAGGCTGCGTCCGGAGGTCACGTCATCCAGGGCCTCGCCCACGTTGTTGACGCTGCGCCAGACCTGGCCGGCCGCCTCGGGCACCTGGCGGAGCGCCGCCCAGGTGAAGGTGCCGGCAGGCCCGAGGTAGCTGTAGGTCGCGGCGGACCCCGGCGGCGCGGCGGGCTGCGTCGCGGACGCGGTCGACTCGGGCATGCAGCGAGCCTACCGAGGCCTCCGCTGACGGCTCTGCCTGCTGTCGCGCAACGTCCGTTGCCAAATCAAGGACGGCTGGCGGATCCGGGGGGAATCATCGAGGAAACGGACACAGATCCCGCTCCCAGCCTTGATTTGGTAACACAACCGCTCAAACAGGCCCTTGGGGCGCCGAACCCCGCGATGCCAGACTGAAGCCATGACGGACCGCGCTGGTACCCCTGCCCAGGAATCCGATCTCATCGATGTGCACGCACTCGTGGAGGCCTACTACCAGAAGGTTCCGGATGTCTCGGATCCGGCCCAGAAGGTCGTCTTCGGTACCAGCGGCCACCGCGGGTCCAGCTTCGACTCGGCGTTCAACGAGACGCACATCGCCGCGATCACGCAGGCGATCGTCGACTATCGCGCGGGTCAGGGTGTCACCGGCCCGCTGTTCATCGGGCGCGATACGCACGGACTCTCGCGTCCGGCCGAGACGACCGCGCTCGAGGTGCTCGAAGCGAACGGCGTTCACGTGCTGGTCGACGAGTTCGACGACTACGTGCCGACGCCGGCGCTGAGCCGCGCGATCATCGTGCACAACAGAGCGCTGGCGGTCTCGACAGGCTCGACCAACGGAAGCGGCTCGACGCACGGAAGCGGCTCGACCAACGGGAAAGGGCAGACCAACGGGAAAGGGCAGGCCGACGGCATCGTCATCACGCCGAGCCACAACCCGCCCCGCGACGGCGGATTCAAGTACAACCCGCCGCACGGGGGACCGGCCGACTCCGACGCCACGAACTGGATCGCCGGCCGCGCCAACGAGCTGATCGCCGACGGCAACCGCGACGTGAAGCGCAGCGAGCCGAGCGCGGTCGACCAGTACGACTACCGCGGCGAGTACGTCACCGATCTGGCGAGCATCCTGGATCTGGAAGCCATCAAGAGGGCCGGCCTGCACGTCGCGGCCGACCCGCTCGGCGGGGCCAGCGTGCACTACTGGCAGCTGATCGCCGAGCAGTACGGGCTCGACCTCACCGTCGTCAACCCGCTCGTCGACCCGCGCTGGGGCTTCATGACGCTCGACTGGGACGAGAAGATCCGCATGGACCCGTCGTCTCCGAGCGTGATGGCCTCGACGGTGTCGAAGCTCGACGGATTCCAGCTCATCACGGGCAACGACGCCGACGCCGACCGCCACGGCATCGTCACCCCCGACGGCGGCCTGATGAACCCGAACCACTACCTCGCCGTCGCCATCCAGTACCTGTACACGCACCGCGACGGCTGGCGCGCGGATGCCGCGATCGGCAAGACGATGGTGTCCAGCTCCATGATCGACCGGGTCGCCGCCTCCCTAGGACGTCGCCTCTGGGAGGTGCCCGTCGGCTTCAAGTGGTTCGTCCCGGGGCTGATGGACGGCTCGGTCGGATTCGGCGGCGAGGAGAGCGCGGGGGCCAGCTTCCTGCAACTCGACGGCCAGTCGTGGACGACCGACAAGGACGGCATCCTGCTGGCGCTGCTGGCCAGCGAAATCCTCGCGGTGACCGGCAAGTCGCCGTCGGCGCTCTACGCCGAGCTGGTCGAGGAGTTCGGCGACCCCGCATACGCCCGAGTGGATGCCGCAGCCAGCAAGGAGCAGAAGGCCCGCCTCGGCAAGCTGACCGGGTCCGACATCACCGCGACCTCGCTCGCGGGTGAACCGATCACGGCCACACTCAGCGCGGCGCCCGGCAACGGCGCGGCTCTCGGCGGCGTGAAGGTGGAGTCGGCGACATCCTGGTTCGCGGCTCGCCCCAGCGGCACGGAGGACGTCTACAAGATCTACGCCGAATCGTTCATCGGCTCCGAACATCTCGCTGAGGTGCAAGCGGAGGCGAAAACCATCGTCGACGCGGCCCTCGCTGATTGAGCCCGTCGAAATCAGAGCCCGTCGAGATCACACCAGCCGCCCCACGACGAAGGAGTCACCCATGCCACTGGATCCCGGGATCGCCGCCTCGCTGCAGGCCATGGCCGAGCAGGGCCTGCCGCCCGTGTCGGCCAGCGACGTCCCCACCGCGCGAGCGGTGCTGCGTGGAATCGCGTTCGGCGGCCACGACGGCCCCTCGGGTGAACCGCCGGTGGACTCGGTTCGATCCGAGGTGATCGCGGGGTCGATCCCGGTGCGCGTCTATACGCCCGACCACGCGGAACCGATCCCGACGATCCTGCTCTACCACGGTGGCGGGTTCGTGATCGGGGACCTCGACACCCACGACGCCACCGCC
>JALYHS010000493.1 GCA_030776385.1 Actinomycetota bacterium | reverse complement strand
GCTCAAGGCGGAGGTCATCGGCAAGCTCAAGGCGCTCGGCGTCGGCGCCGGTCTGCTCGCAATCGCCGCGGTCGTCCTGCTGTTCATGGTCGGCACGCTGCTGACCGCCGCGATCCTCGGCCTGTCGGCGATCATGCCCGACTGGCTGGCCGCACTGATGGTCTCGGCGTTCCTGCTGATCGTCGCCGCCATCCTGGGGCTCATCGGCTATCGCATCCTCAAGCGAGGCGTGCCGCCGGTGCCGACAGAATCGATCGACAGCCTGCAGCGCGACTATCGGGCAATCCGGGGGCTCGGAAAGAGGAGGACCACATGAGCGACACCATCGGCACGAAGGCGCAGGAGGCGAAGCTGCAGGCCGAGAAGGCGCGGGACCAGTTGGCCGCGACGCTCGATGCCATCGAGGACAAGCTGAACGTCCCCAAACGCGTCGGCGAACTCACCGAGACGGCGCGGGCGGCGTACTCGAAGAATCCCGTGCCGTGGATCATCGGCGGGGCTGCTGCGGCCGCCGTTGTCATCGGCCTGGTCGCCTGGGCCATCTTCAGCGACGACTGAGCCGGCCGCGGTCCCGGGCCCGGCACTCGCGCGAACCCGGGCGAGGACCTCACAGTCTGCGAGCACGCCGAGCCCGATTCGCGCCCCGGCGGGTCTCGGGGGAGGATGGACTCGTGAGCACCGGCTCGACTCCCGCACCCGAGACACTTGACGCACCCGCATACACTCTGTGGGCGGTGCTGCGTCGTCATCCGAATGCGCCCTTCGCGAGGTCGGACGTGGCGGGTATCCCGCTCCGGGAGGCCGTTGCCGAGGTCGAGAACGACGAAGCGGATGGCGCGATCATCCGCGGAATCTACGACGTGTCGGGTCTCCGGGCGGATGCCGACCTGATGATCTGGCTCACGGGACCGACCGCTGATGGACTGCAAAGGGCCCTGCGCACGCTTCGCCGCAGCGCCGAGCTCTCGCCGCTGCTCCCCACCTGGAACGCAATGGGCGTGCATCGAGAGGCCGAGTTCAGCCGCAGTCACGCGCCTGCCTTCCTTCGGGGCCTGCCGCCCAAGGAGTGGGTGACCGTCTACCCCTTCGTGCGCAGCTATGACTGGTATCTGCTCCCCGAGGAGGAGCGCCGCGCCATGCTCGGCGACCACGGCCGCAAAGGTTCCGAGTACCCGCAGGTACAGGCAAACACTGTCGCGTCCTTCGCACTCGGCGACTACGAGTGGATCCTCGCTCTCGAGGCCGCCGATCCGATCGACCTGGTCGACCTGATGCGCCACCTCCGCAACACCGAGGCGCGCCGGCATGTACGCGAAGAAATCCCATTCTTCACCGGTCGACGGGTCAGCGTCGATGACGTGCCAGAGGTACTCGAGTGACCATCACCAACAACGGTTCCCCGCTGGTCGAGCCTGTCGAGACCCGCATTCTGGCCGCAACGGATGCCGCGGCATCCGGTCCCGAGCACGTCGAGGTCCCCGTCCCGTACGACGCGATCGTGCTGGCCGGGTTCGGCGGTCCCGAGGGCCAGGACGACGTGATCCCCTTTCTCCGCAACGTGACGCGCGGCCGCGGCATCCCCGACGAGCGCCTCGAGGAGGTCGCGCACCACTACCGACACTTCGGCGGGGTGAGCCCGATCAACGAGCAGAACCGCGTGTTGAAGGCGGCCATTGAAGCGGAGTTGGCGGCGCGCGGCATCAGCATGCCCGTGCTCTGGGGCAACCGGAACTGGGACCCGTACCTACGCGATGCGCTGATCGAGGCCGACGAGCGCGGTTTCACGAAGCTGATCGGACTCGCCACCAGTGCGTACAGCTCGTACTCCAGTTGTCGGCAGTACCGCGAGGACTTCGCGATGGCACTCGATGCCACCGGGCTCGGTGAGCGCCTGCAGATCGACAAGATCCGTCAGTTCTTCGACCACCCCGGCTTCGTCGAGCCCTTCGTCGATGGTGTGCGGAACGCGGTGGCCGAACTGGTGGAGCGCGGGTTCGCCGAAGGGGCGATCCGCATCCTGTTCTCGACCCACAGCATTCCGATCGCCGACGCCGACCGCAGCGGTCCACGGGACCGCGAGTGGGCGGAGGGCGGCGCGTACGCCACCCAGCACCGCGCGGTCGCCGAGGTCGTGGTGCGCGAGGCGGGAACCGACATCCCATGGCAGCTCGTCTTCCAGAGCCGCTCCGGCCCGCCGACGCAACCCTGGCTGGAGCCGGACGTCAACGACGCGATCGCTGGATTCGCCAGCGAAGGGGTCGAGGCGGTCGTCATCGTGCCGCTCGGCTTCGTGAGCGACCACATGGAGGTGCTCTGGGATCTCGACACCGAGGCGATGGAGACCGCGGAGAAGCACGGCCTGGTCGCGATCCGCACGCCGACGCCGGGGACGCATCCGGCGTACGTGCGCGGACTTGTCAATCTCGTGCTCGAGCGCGTGAACGGCACGCCGACGGCCGATCGTCCCGCCATGACGGAGCTCGGGCCCTGGTACGACGTCTGCCGTCCCGGCTGCTGCGAGAACGCTCGGCTCGGATTCAAGCCGGCGATCTCGGGGGTTCAGCCGTGAGCACCGCGGTGACGGGGTCAGCGGGCATCGCAGTGACAGGCAGAGCCGCTCAGTGACCCTGCGGATCGGCACCCGTGGCAGCGCCCTCGCCCTCGCACAGGCGCAGACCGTCGCGTCGAAGCTGGGCGCCGAGCTGATCGTCATCCAGTCGGAGGGCGACCGCTCGACCGCGTCGCTCAGCTCGCTTGGGGGGTCGGGTGTGTTTGCCGCGGCCCTGCGGGAAGCTCTGCTTACCGGTGAGGTGGATGCCGTTGTGCACTCCTTCAAGGATCTTCCGACCGCCCCCACCCCTGGCCTGTCGATCGGGGCGGTCCCGAAGCGCGGCGATGCGCGGGACGCCCTCTGCGCCCGGGACGGGCTCACCCTCTCCGAGCTGCCCGCCGGCGCCGTCGTCGGCACCGGTTCGCCCCGCAGGAAGGCGCAACTGCTCTCCCGCCGCGCCGACCTCGAGGTGGTCGAGCTGCGCGGCAACATCGACACCCGCCTCGGCCGAGTCGGCTCGGAGGACGCCGATGTCGACCCGGGCCGCCGCCTCGACGCGGTGGTGCTGGCCGCCGCCGGCCTCGATCGCATCTCGCGGCTCGACACGATCACCGAGTACTTCGGCATCGCCGGCTGGCCGACAGCGCCCGCGCAGGGGGCGCTCGCCGTCGAAACCCGCACCGGTGACGAGAAGACGGTCGCGAAGCTCGAACACAAGCCCTCCCGCCTGACCGCCGACGCGGAGCGGGCGGTGCTCGCCCTGCTCGAGGCGGGATGCTCGGCGCCGATCGGCGCGCACGCGATCTACGACGACGGGCTGCTCTTCCTGGACGCGCGGGTGTACCGCGAGGACGGGTCCGAGTACGTGACGAGTTCGCACGCGCTGTATCCCGAGGACTCCCGCGACCCGATCGGCGAGCTCGCGAAACGCGTCACCGACGAGCTGCTCGCGGGCGGCGCGGCGGAGCTCGCTCCGCTGGCGGCGAGCCGCGACCTCCGAGGCCCAGGCGGTACGGAATGAACGGCGGCATCGAATGAGCGAGAAGCCCCTTGCCGGCTGGCGCGTGCTCGTGCCCCGCGGCGGCAAGTGGGGCGACGGTGTCTCGGCCACGCTGCGCGGATTCGGTGCGATCCCGGTGATCGCGCCCCTGATCAACTTCGCCAGTGCCGAGGACCCGTCCGCCCTCGCCAACGCCCTCCACGAGCTGCGGGACGGCCAGTTCGACTGGATCGTCATCACCAGCGCGACGACCGTCGACGTGCTCACCAGTCAGGGCACCCGCGTTCCGGACCGCACGCGGATCGCGGCCGTCGGCGAGACCACGGCAGCGGCTCTCGGGCTCGCCGGATACCGCGTCGACTTCATCCCGTCGAGCGACAACTCCGCCCGCGGGCTGGTGAAGGAGTGGCCAGCCAGCGAGATCCGCGGTCGCGTGCTCATCCCGCAGTCCGACATCGCCGAGCCCACCCTGGTCGCCGGTCTGTCGAAGCTCGGCTTCGCGGTCGAGTTCGTCACCGCGTACCGCACGATCGGCGTGCCCGTCACCCCCGAGGTTGCGTCGGATGTCGCATCCGGTCGCATCCGCGCCGTTCTGGTCACCTCGGGCAGCGTCGCGCGCCAGTTGGCGGCGCAGCTCGCTCCGCTCCCCGAGGAGACGGTGGTCGCGTGCATCGGCCCTCGCACCGCCTTCGACGCCCGCGCCGCAGGACTGCCGGTGCACGTCATCGCCGAGGAGCGGTCCGCGGATTCGCTGATCGCGGCTCTCGTCGAGTACGCGGAGACGGAATGAGCGCCGAACTGCCGCCGAGCGCGCGGCCCGTCATCCGGCCGCGGCGACTGCGCTCGACGCCCGCACTGCGTCGCCTCACGCAGCAGACGCGTGTGCATCCGGCCGAGCTGATCCTGCCGATGTTCATCCGCGAGGGCGCGACCGCGCCGGTGCCGATTTCCTCGATGCCGGGGGTCATGCAGCACTCCCTCGACTCTTTCCGGGCCGAACTGGCGCGTGCCGCCCGTGCGGGTATCGGGGGCGTGATGCTCTTCGGCGTCCCCGAACACAAGGACGCGACCGGCACGGGGGCGACCGACCCGGACGGCATCCTGAATGTCGCGACCCGGATCGCGGTCGCCGAGGTGGGCGACGCGCTCGTCGTGCAGACCGACCTCTGCCTCGACGAGTTCACCGACCACGGCCACTGCGGGGTGGTCTCGACCAGCTCGACGGGGGAACGGTTCGTCGACAACGACGCGAGTTTGGTTCGCTACCGGGACATGGGTCTCGCCCAGGCGGACGCCGGCTCGGCTCTGCTCGGACTCAGCGGAATGATGGACGGCCAGGTGCGCGCCGTGCGTGACGCCCTCGACGCCGCGGGGCACACCGACACGGCGATCCTCGGCTACGCCGCGAAATACGCGTCCGCGTTCTACGGGCCGTTCCGGGAGGCGGTCGGCTCCTCGTTGCAGGGCGACCGTCGCACGTACCAGCTCGACCCGGCGAACCGCCGCGAGGGCGCGCGCGAGGTGCTGCTCGACGTCGAGGAGGGGGCGGACGTGGTGATGGTCAAGCCGGCGATGTCCTATCTCGACGTGCTGGCGGACGCCGCGGCATCCAGTCCCGTGCCGGTCTGGGCTTATCAGGTCAGCGGCGAGTACGCGATGGTCGAGGCTGCCGCGGCCCACGGGTGGATCGACCGGGAGCGGGCGATCGACGAGACCCTCGTTGGCATCCGTCGCGCGGGCGCCGAGGCCGTGCTCACGTATTGGGCCGTCGAGGCGGCGGAACGGTGGTCGCGCTCATGAACGCCGCTCCGACTCCGTCGAACACCACCGGCTCGATCCGCGCTGTCGGCAACGAGGCCGCGTTCGCGCGCGCCAAGGCGGCCATCCCAGGCGGCGTCAACTCGCCGGTGCGGGCATACGGTTCTGTCGGCGGGACGCCGCGCTTCCTTGTCTCGGCACGCGGCGCCACTGTCACCGACGTCGAGGGCCGCGAGTATGTCGACCTGGTGATGTCGTGGGGTCCCGGACTGCTGGGGCACGCGCACCCGGCCGTCGTGCATGCCGTCCAGCAGGCGGCGTCGAAGGGGCTGACCTTCGGGGCATCCACCCCGGGGGAGACCGAGTTGGCAGAACTCGTGCGCAGTCGACTCTGCGTGGGAGGCACGCGGGGGATCGACAAGCTACGGCTCGTGTCCACCGGCACCGAGGCAACCATGACGGCGATCCGACTTGCTCGCGGGGTGACCGGCCGCGACCTGCTGATCAAGTTCGCCGGGCACTACCACGGGCACTCCGACGGCCTGCTTGCGGAGGCCGGGTCCGGGGTCGCCACACTCGGGCTGCCCGGATCCGCGGGAGTACCCGAGCCGATCGCCGCGCTCACGCTCGTCCTGCCGTACAACGATCTCGAGGCGGTCCGGGCGGCGTTCGCCGCGCATCCGGGACGCATCGCGGCGGTCATCACCGAGGCGGCTGGCGCCAACGCAGGTGTGCTGGCGCCGATCCGCGGCTTCAATCGCGCTCTCTCGACGCTCGCCCACGAGAACGGCGCGCTGCTGATCCTGGATGAGGTGCTCACCGGATTCCGTGTCGGCCCGGCCGGCTGGTGGGGCCTCGAGGCCGCGCGGGTCGTGCCGGACGGCGCTGGCTGGACGCCGGACATCATCGCCTTCGGCAAGGTCATCGGGGGCGGCCTGCCGCTGGCAGCCCTGGGCGGACGCGCGGAGATCATGGATCACCTCGCGCCGCTCGGCCCGGTCTACCAGGCCGGCACCCTCAGCGGGAATCCGCTCGCCGTCGCCGCGGGCATCGCCATGCTCACGAACGCGACACCCGAGGTCTACGCGCGAGTGGACAGGGCGGCGGATGTCGTCGCCTCCGCCCTGCACGATGCGCTCGATGCCGAGGGGGTAGCTCACGTCATCCCGCGTGCCGGCAGCCTGTTCTCCGTCGCGTTCCGCTCCGAGCCTGTGCTCAACTATGCGGATGCCCAGGCGCAAGACGTCTTCCGTTACCGGGCCTTCTTCCACGAGATGCTCGACGCCGGAGTCAACCTGCCGCCGAGCGTGTTCGAGGCGTGGTTCCTCTCGGCGGCGCACGACGGGCGCGCGCTCGAGTGGATCGTGAGCGCGCTTCCTGCTGCCGCGAAGGCTGCGGCTTCAGCGTCGCCCACGGTCTGACCCGCCGGTTGGGTTTTGTCCGCCCCTATGGCGTGGTGACGGCCGCGCCCTTGCCGTCCGTGGCAGTCGCGCTGTAGAGGTAGTTGTTGGTGAAGGTGGTCCAGCCCTCGCCGGTTCCGGTGACGGAGGTGGGTCCGTATTCGGTGGGGTGGAAGCGGTTGTCGGTGGCGTGCATGTTGTGGTAGCTCACTCCGGGGAACCGGGAGCGGTCGTCTTGGAGGATCAGGTTGAAGCCTTCGCCGCCGAGGTAGTTGCCTTGGGCGGTGACGTTTGCGACGTTGTCGCCGTTGGGTTGGATGAAGAACGATCCGGTGACACTACCGCCGGTGGCGTTGAGGTAGTTGTCTTTCACGAGGAGCTGCCGGTTCGGATTCGTGGTCAGGTCGGTGTCGCGGACGGTGAACGCGGATTGGTGGTTGCCGGATCCGTTCGCGTCGCCGTAGGCGACGAGGTGGTCGACGTAGTTGTTTTGGATGATGATGTTCTGTCCGGTTTTCTCGTAGCTGCCCTGGATGCTGATCCCGGAGCCGGAGTTGTGGATGTAGTTGCGGTACATGGAGGCGGCACCGGAGAACAGGTTGATCCACGCCTGGTCGTGCTGGTCCAGCAGGGATCCGTCGTATTCGGAGTCCTGAATCACGACCGGGCCCTGCAGGTCGCGAGTGGACCAGGTGGTCAGGGCGGTGGAACCGGCCCCGACGTACCCGGGCTTGGGTTGGATGCAGGACTGGCTGATGGTGATGTTACCCATCGACAGATCCAACCATCCCGTGATCCGCTGCCGGTAGATCGTCGTCCCCGCCGGGACCGTGTTGCCCGACAGCTGGTACTCCGGCAACGCGGAACAGGTCAATCCGAACGGCGCAAGACCCACGCTCGAGGAGGTCAACGCCCACCCCTTGCCGATCGACGCCTGCGCCGTGATCCCCGCAGGAGGAGCAGACGGGGCAGCAACCGTCTGTGTATTTTTAACAGTTGGTTGGACTGG
>JALYHS010000492.1 GCA_030776385.1 Actinomycetota bacterium | reverse complement strand
GTCCAGCCCTGCGGCCCGCGCAGCAACATCGCCTCGCGCAACTCGATCCCGCGGAACCGGGTCACCAGCGGCAGGGCGACGACGCGCGCGTTCGCGAGCAGTTCCGACAGCGGTGGCAGGTGCACGCCGCCATTCTGCCTCGCGGTGCTACCAAATCAAGGCTGAAACGGGCTCGGAGGTGCATCCGTTCCTGGAATCGGGGCGGATGGGGCTTCGGATCCTTGATTTGGCAACGCCCGACGATGGCGAAGCGCGCGTGACTAGGCTGAGCCCAGGCGACGAAGGGAGCTGCTCATGAGCGTTCCGCCTCCACAACGTCCGCCCGCCACGCGCCCGACGAGCAACATCCGGCCCGCAGGGATCGGTGCCAGCTACGCCCTCAACCCGACGCCGCAGGGCCGAGCAGCCGGCTACATCCCGGTCGCCCCGCTCGGACACACCGAAGTGATCGCCAACGCCCCGACCCTCGGTCAGTTCTGGCGCAGCGACATCCGGCGCACCACGGGCGGACGACGTCCGCGCTGGGCGGGTCTTGCGGCGTTCTGGATCGGCGTGGGCGCGATCGCTTTCCTCGTGCTCGGCGCCGTCACCGGCATCGAGACGCTGCGCGCGATTGCCCTGCCGCTGAGCGCGGTCGCCGGCTTCTTCGCCATCATCGCCCTGATCGCCGGGGTCGGTCGCGTGCTCGGCTTCTTCGGGCTGCTGTTCGCTCTCGCCGGCAACATCGTCGTCATCGACTGGCTCGTACGGCTGTTCAGCTAGCCCGGCTTAGGCTGAGATCGTGGATGAAGCTCCGGATGCCGCGGCTCCCGTCGAGCAGCAGATCGAGGGTCTCGCCCCCGGCATGACGATCGTGCGCCGGGTGCGCCGACCGCCGCGCTGGCCCGGGGTCCTCGCGTGCGTGCTCGCCGTGCTGATGCTGGCGGCGACCGGCGCGGGCATCCAGGTGGCGGCGACTGGCGACTACACGACCTCCACGGCGCTCGCCTACGTCGCCATCGGGCTCAGCGCCGCCGCCATCCTGTTCGGACTCATCGCGATCGTGCGCCGCTGGGCTCGTCCGGCCGGCCTCGTGGGCGTGATTGTCGCGGTGCTCGGCAACCCGCTGGTGCTGCTGTACGTCCTGGGTTCGCTGAGCGGATCGTGAGGCGCCTCCGCGTCATCCAGCCCGGCGAGGGGGTTTTTACGGAACTCCGGACCGCGCTCGCGGGCGGGGACGCGATCCTCGTCGCGCAGGGTGCGGGAGATGCGGCGGGTCCCGCGCGGACCGAGTCGTACCTCGACCTCCCCGAGCTGGTCGAGCAGCGGATCGCGCTGGTCGTCGAGACCAGCGGCTCCACCGGACGTCCGAAGCGCGTCGCGCTGTCCGCCGACGCCCTGCTCGCCAACGCCGCCGCCAGCGAGTCGGCGCTCGGTGGACCCGGTCAGTGGGTGCTGGCGCTGCCGACTCACTACATCGCGGGGCTCAACGTGCTGGCGCGGTCCCTCGCCGCGGAGACTGAGCCGGTCACCGTTCGGCGGTCGGGTACGGGCGGGCATTTCTCGGCCGAGGCCTTTCTCGACGCCACCGAGCGGATGTCGCATCCGACTCGTTTCACCTCGCTGGTTCCCGCACAGCTCGCCACCCTGCTCGACGACCCGCGAAGCTCGACGGCGCTCGCCGGATTCGCGGCCGTCCTGGTTGGCGGTCAGGCCGCGCCGCGCGCGCTGCTCGACCGGGCGAGGGATGCCGGCATCCGCGTGCGGCGCAGCTACGGCTCGAGCGAGACGAGCGGCGGCTGCGTGTACGACGGCATCCCGATCGGATCCACGACCGTGAAACTCGTCGACGGCGAGGTGTGGCTCGGTGGATCGAGCCTGGCAGAAGGGTATCTCGGCGACCCCGCGCTCACCGAGGAGCGTTTCGTCGACGAGGGCGGCGTGCGCTGGTTCCGCACTGCCGACGGCGGCGAAGTGTCGCTCTCGCCCGACGGCAACAGGTTGACCGTGACGGGCCGCCGCGATGACGTGCTCATCTCGGGCGGGGTGAAGGTCGCGCTCGCCGCCGTCGAGCGGATACTTCGCGAGCTACCGGGGTTCGGCGACGCGGTCGTGGTCGCGGTCCCCGACGAGCGCTGGGGCGAGGTGCCGGTCGCGGTGACAGGG
>JALYHS010000491.1 GCA_030776385.1 Actinomycetota bacterium | reverse complement strand
CTCCGCGACCCCGCACGCGGTCCGCGAACTCGTGCAGCCCCCACACCGTCACGCGCAGCATGGCCTCGCCCGCGATATTGCCGGTCATCTTCGAGACACCGTTGACGCGCTCGATGAAGGTGATCGGCACCTCCGCGATGCGCAGCCCCGCGCGCTCGGCACGCCAGAGCACCTCGATCTGGAAGCAGTAGCCAAGACTGTCGATCCGCCCCAGCCCGATGGTGCGGAGCGCCTCGGCGCGAAACACCCGGAACCCGCCGGTGACATCCCGCTCGGAAAGGCGCAGCAGGGTTCGGGCGTAGAAGCTACCGCCTATCGAGATGACGCGACGCGACAGCGGCCAGTTGACGATTTCCCCTCCGCGCACCCAGCGCGACCCGACGACCATGTCGTGGCCGTCGAGGGCGGCGAGCAGAGCGGGTAGCTGCTCCGGCTGATGCGAGCCGTCGACATCCGACTCGACGATCACGTCGAAGCCGCGTTCGAGCGCCCAGGCGAACCCGGCAAGGTATGCAGCGCCGAGTCCCTCCTTCGAGCTCCTGTGCACCACCTGAACCGCGGGGTCGGATGCCGCGATCTCGTCGGCGAGTTCTCCCGTGCCGTCCGGCGATCCGTCATCCACGATCAGGAGCTGCGCATCCGGCACGCTGTTGCGCAGCCTTTGGACCATTCCGGCGAGATTCTCCCGCTCGTTGTACGTCGGCAGAACTACCACCGTCGACTCGGTCATGAGTTCCCCGTTTCTGATGATGGCATGCGTCGATCCTGTCCATTCCAGATAAGAAGTGGCCCTCCCAGAAGACTCTGAGAAGTGAGGAAGCTCTCAGGTTCCGAGAAGCCCTCGCCGACGCCCGGAGACCGCGCCAGTAGGATCGGGCTCGCGGGAAGGGGTCGGATCATGCGCGTCCTGGTCGTCGATGACGAAGTGGAGATGGCGGCGCTGCTTGCCCGGGGTTTGGTGGGCGAGGGCTACGAGGTGGATGTCGCGGCCGACGGCATCCAGGCGATGACGCTGGCTGGCGAGCAGAAGTACGACCTCGCCGTGCTCGACGTCACGATGCCCGGCATGTCGGGCTTCGAGCTCTGCCGACGACTGCGGGACCAGGTGCGCGGCATCGGCATCCTGCTGCTCACGGCGCGCGACGCGGTTGATGACCGGGTCCGCGGCTTGGATGCGGGAGCCGACGACTACCTGACCAAGCCGTTCGCGTTCGCGGAACTCGCCGCTCGGCTGCGCGCGCTGCGTCGTCGC
Organism: Actinomycetota bacterium; assembly: GCA_030776385.1. GTDB lineage: Bacteria > Actinomycetota > Actinomycetes > Actinomycetales > Microbacteriaceae > Lysinimonas. The sequence goes on along the minus strand of JALYHS010000491.1, from coordinate 3,586 downwards.
GAGGCGGTAGCCGCGAGTTCCATCGAGATCGGGGGGCTGACCATCGACCTGGAGACCCAGCGCATCTCTGCGGGCGACAACGGGACGCGACTGAGCCGAACCGAGTTCGACTTGCTACGGCTGCTTGCGCTCCGTCCGGATGAGGTGGTTCCGCGCTCCGAGATCCTCGAGACCATCTGGGGCTCGACCGGCCACATCGACCCGAACATCGTCGACCAGTACGTGAGCTATCTCCGCAAGAAGCTCGACGCGATCGAGGCGGGCGTTCGGATCGTGACGGCGCGGGGGGTCGGATTCCGGCTCACCGCCGACCCGACGTGAGCGGGTGGTCGTGAGGCTGAACCGGCTCGGAATCCGCGCCAGGATCACGGGCGGCAGCCTGCTGACCGCGATCGCGATCTCCGTGATCGCCGGGGTGATCATCTACAATCAGGTCGGTCACATCGTGTACGACGGGGAGCTCTCGGTGCTCAGCAGCATCGCGGCGCCGTATCGCACAGCCCTTCGTGCGGAGCCCACGGAGGGCCTCGATCGGCCCGGCTCCGGCCAGGATGCCGCGGTTGTCGACCCGACCGGGGTGGCCAAGGTCGACACCCTGCCCAAGGCGCTGAAGGCGAGACTCCCCGAACTCGTGAAATCGGATGACGGCATCCACACGGTCTCGGTCGGCGGCGTGACGTATCTGGTGCAGACCACCCAGGTGATCACCTCGCAGGGCACGTGGACCATCGTCGCCGCGCGCAACAGTAACGCGCAGGTGACGGTTCTCAACTCCATCACCCTGCTGCTCGTGGTGGCGCTCGCGATCATCAACCTAGGGTTCGGCGCGGCGTCCTGGTTCATCGGAACGGCAGCGCTCAACCCGGTGAACCGTCTGCGACGCAGCGCCGAGCAGCTGGCGACGACGCCCGGTGGCGAGTTGCTGCCCGTGGGACCCGCCGACGATGAGATCGCCCAGCTCGCCCGCACCCTCAACGAACTGATCGGTGAACTCCGGGCCTCCACCGACCGCGAAAGACAGATCGTGTCGGATGCCAGCCACGAGCTCCGCACGCCTCTTGCGATCCTGCAGACGAAGCTCGAACTCGCCCAGTCGCAGGCGACCACACTCGCTCAGATGCGCACCGAGGTGTCCTCCGCCCAGCAGACCCTGCTGCGACTGTCGACGCTCGCCACCTCGCTGCTGGAGTTGTCGCGCATCGACGCGCAGTCGGCGCGCGGCTCGGCGACCGTCGACGAGTTGGCCACCGAGTTGGCGGATGCCGCCGACCGCGGGCGTCTGCGCGTCGGTGGAGGCGAGGTGCAGATCGACTTCGCGGCCGAGGTGCCCGCCGATCGCAGGACCATCGCCGTCTCGGCGCACGACTTCGGCCGCCTGTGCGACAACCTGGTCAACAACGCGTTGGCCGCCCGCCCGGATGCCGGCCGCATCGAGCTGTCGCTGCAGGTGCGTCCCCACGGCGTTCTGCTCGCGGTCGACGACGAGGCGGGCGGGATGGAGGAGAGTTTCCTACCGCACGCCTTCGACCGTTTCGCCCGCGATCCGAGACCCGCGTCCGGCGGTGGATCCGGCGCCTCAACAGGCTCAGGCGCCGGCCTCGGCCTCGCCATCGTCTCGGCCATCGTGCAGCTGGCGGGCGGCGACGTGAGACTGAGGAATCGCCAGGGCGACGGGCTCCGGGTGGAGGTCGAACTCCCCTTCGCCGAGGCGCCGGCCGCCCGCGACACGCCCGAGTAAAACGGGGGGATTGACCGGGGGACCGGGTTCCCGAAAAATCGACGCATGGCGACCGACATCGACATCGATGAGATCTACGCGCATGTGACCGCCCGGCTGCGGGAGAAGTTCCCCGAGGTGGACCCCCACGAGATCGCCGAGGCCGTTCGGGCCGAACTCGACGAGTTCGCGGGGCGCCCGGTGAGGGACTACATCGAGGTGCTCACCGAGCGGGGCGCGAAGAAGCGTCTGCGCGAGGGCGTGCGCACCGTGCAGGCCGCCTGAGCGGTTTCGAATCCTCGATCTCGAATCCACAGCGAGCGCGCGGGAACGCGGGCGTACCCTCGTGGAAGAGCCGCGTTTCCAACCCGCGCCCCCGAGGTGAATCGTCATGAACAAGAACGTCAAGTGGCTGCCAGCCCTGATCGCACCCGTGCTGGTGATCGGCGCGGCCATCGCCGTGCCCACCGTCGCGAACGCGGCGTCGACGCCGCCGCAGAAGTCCGCGCAGCAGGTACTCGCCCTGATCACCGGCGCCAAGAATGCCTCGTACTCGGGCACGATCGCGCAGCACTCCGACCTCGGCCTGCCGCAGCTGCCCACCACAGGACCCGGCTCATCGGCGGTCGGCACGGATCCGACATCGCAGCTGCTCGACCTCCTCACGGCCGACCACACCGCCCGGGTGTTCGTCGACGGGGCGACGAAGCAGCGCGTCCAGGTGCTCGACAGCCTCGCCGAGCGCGATGTGATCCGCAACGGCTCGGAGGTCTGGACCTACGACTCGAAGACCAAGACCGCCACGCACGCCACACTTCCGACGAAGTTGTCGAGCCACTCCGGTAAGCCGATCTCCGGCCCCGTGACCAACGACCCGGACGCCGCGACGCCGGCGACACCGAAAGGCCTGAGTCCCGAGGCGCAGACCCTGAGTCCCGCGCAGCTCGCGGATCGCTTCATCAAGTCCATCACCCCGACGACCACGGTCACCGTCACCTCGACGGCGAGTGTCGCGGGTCGCTCGGTGTATCAGCTCGAGCTGACTCCGAAGTCGTCGACGACCCTGGTGTCGCACGTGGTGCTGTCGGTGGATGCCGCGACCGGCCTTCCGCTGAAGGTCGTCGTCGACGCGCGCGGTCAGAAGGCGGATGCCTTCTCGGTCGGCTTCAGCTCGATCGACTTCTCGACTCCGGCGTCCTCGCTCTTCACCTTCACCCCGCCGAAGGGCTCCAAGGTGACGACGCCGACAACGCCGAAGGCGCCCGAGAAGCACGGCACGAAGACGCCGAGCGGGGTTGCGCACGAGAAGCCGACCGTGACCGGCACCGGTTGGGATGCCATCGTTCAGCTCCCCGCCGGAGCAGCCGCCAAGAAGGCTCTGGGATCGGGATCCGCCAAGCAGACGAAACTGCTGGACGAGTTGACCACCGTCGTCCCGGGTGGACGTGCGCTGCAGACCTCGCTTCTCTCGGTTTTGATGCTCGACGACGGTCGGGTGTTCGTCGGGGCTGTCCCGATCGCGAGCCTCGAGGCCGCCGCGAAGTGACGATCGCGGCGTGACGTCCTCGTGACGAGCGATGCGGCGATCCAGACCTCGGGACTGACGAAGCTCTTCGGGCACCAGCGCGCCGTCGATGAGTTGAATCTGACCGTGCCTCGCGGTTCCGTGTTCGGGTTTCTCGGCCCGAATGGCTCGGGCAAGACGACCACGATCCGCATGCTGCTGGGGTTGGCGGGGGCGAGCAGCGGTGAGATCCGGATGCTCGGCGAGCCGATGCCGAGCGCCCTCCGTTCGGTGCTGCCCCGCGTCGGCGCTCTCGTCGAGGGCCCCGCGATCTACCCCTTCCTTTCCGGCCGAGCGAACCTCCT
>JALYHS010000490.1 GCA_030776385.1 Actinomycetota bacterium | reverse complement strand
CCACGAGTCGTTCGCGTTCATCCTTCCCCGTTTTTCGGTGCCACAGCACCAGGAGCTTGATCGCGTCGGCATTGACATGGCCCAGGTAGTCGGGCGTGATGGATTCGTCGAGGGCGACCGCGGTGATTTCGTGACCCGGGCGCTGATGAAGCACATCGACCGCGACGATGAGCCCACAGTTCTCGTCGATCTCGGTGGGCCGATGCTCTCCCAGGCCGAACGGCCGGTCGAGCAGCACGGCGGACGCGTACGGAGTGAGGATGCGCGTCGCGAGATTCTTGAACGACTTCAACGCGGCATCGTTCACGTACGAGCCGTCTTCGTGTCGGGGGAACATGCCGCGCATCGACTCGCGTTGATCCAGGGCGAGCATGGCGTAGTTGCCGCCCGGCCCCTGAAGCCTGCTGAGCATCGCCGCGCCCACTTCCCTGCCGGTGTTCGCCACTATGCTCCTTAGCTCAAGTGAGCTGTATCTGTTCGAAGTATCACCACTTCTGACCACAAATCACTCAACATTGATGATCATGGCAGAATTCTGGCGGTGGACGCGCTATGTATTGTGAATAACCGGACAGAATGAGTTGCTCGCTCGCGGTTGATCTCGTCGGCTCGGGGAACAGGCGAGGAAGGTTGGTCTGGGCTGCTAGAGCAACCCGATCGCCCTCTGGGCCAGGTCAAGATGCTCACTGACGGACCGTGGGCCATCGCCACGGGTGTTGATCGCGATGTGGGTCGCTCCGAATGCTCGCCATCCGGAGGCTTCTCGCTGCGCGCGATCCAGGTCGTTCGCACCAACGGTGACCCAGGCTTGGAGCCCGATGGCGTGGGGATCACGACCCGCTTCTTCCGCGGCGACTCTGATGATGTCGAGCGAACGCGATGTTTCCGGGATCGGCGGTCCCATCGACATCCAGCCGTCCCCGAGACGGCCGACCCGTTTCAGGGCGCGCGACGCCCGTTCTGCGCCGATCCAGATCGGAATTGTGCGGTCGGGGAGTGGAGCGATTCCGACTCCGTGAAGTGAATGGAACTCGCCGTCGAAGTCCACCACAGCTTCGCTCCAGAGCCGGCGCATCAGAACAATCTGCTCGTCGAGCCGTGCGCCACGGTCGACGAAGCTCGCGCCGAGGCCCTCGAATTCGGGGGAGTTCCAGCCGACGCCGACGCCGAGACGAAAGTGTCCTTTGCTGAGCAGGTCGATCTCCGCGGCCTGTTTGGCCGCGAGAGGCGTCTGCCGTTGCGGCAGAACGAGCACTCCCGGCACCAACTCGATCGTCGCGAACGCGGCCAGAAAGCCGCAGAGAACGAAGAGCTCGTGGAATCGGTCATCGACGTCGTACGGTCCTGACCAGCCAGGGTGTGATGACGGGTTCACCCCGAGAACATGGTCGGGAATCACCAAATGGTCGTAACCGATCTTTTCGAGGCCGATCACGTATTCGCGGACCTCGTCGGGACTGTGGATCATCCCGCCTTGCGGGAACACCACCCCTCGATGCAGCGCCGAGTTCATCTGATTACTGCGTCCGTCCTGATGATGTGTGATAAACAACAATCTAGCCCAGAGGGTCACTGGAGTCCCGAGCCGACGGTATGCGCCGCTCTGATCCCGGAAATGCAGCGAGCTCGGCACACAGGGGAGGAATCCAACGCATGACCGCTCTCGAAGATGGCCGCTCCCGTTCGAATCCGTTTTCAGTCGAGGGTCGTCGAGCCTTCGTGTCGGGGGGCAACAGAGGACTCGGTCTGGGATTCGTTCGCGCGCTCGCCGAGGCGGGTGCCGACGTCGCCTTCGTTTCGAGAGACGGAGAGCGCAATCGCCTGGCGCTCGACGGGCTTCACTCCGCGGGCCTCGATGCCCACGCGTACGTGGCCGACATCACGGACTCCCACCAGCTGAATGAGTCGGTGCAGTGGGCGAATGAGCAACTGGGTGGCATCGACATTCTGGTCAACAACGCCGGGGCTTGTGTCCACGCGGATTCCTTCGACGTCACCGACGATGAGTGGGACTCTGTGCTTGACCTGAACGTCACGGCTCTCTTCCGGTGCAGCGTCGCGGTGGCACGCCTCATGGCGGCGTCAGGCGGCGGGTCCATTGTCAACATCGGTTCGATGTCAGGACTGATCGTCAACAGACCGCAGAACCAGGCGGGTTACAACGCATCGAAAGCCGCTGTGCATCAGCTGACCAAATCGCTGGCTGCGGAGTGGGCGGATCACGGAATCCGGGTCAACGCGGTGGCACCCGGATACGTGAGAACCGAGATGACTCCCGCGGATCGCGCGGAGTTCAGACGTTACTGGATCGACGACGCGCCTCTGAAGCGAGTGGCGTCGGTGGAGGAGATCGCGCCGAGTGTGATCTTCCTGGCGAGCGACGCCGCGTCATTCATCACCGGGTCGGTGCTCGTCGCCGACGGCGGATACTCCGTCTACTGACGTCGACCGACCTCGAGCCTTGAACGAAGGACTGCACGTGCACATGCCTCACCAGGCTCTTTACTGGGAATCGTACGATCCGTCGGTCGGAGTCGAGACGCCGCGAGCGTCCTTCGCCTCGGACGCGCCGCGGCTCAGCCTGAACGGCGACTGGAGATTCCGCTTGTCACCCCGTGCGGACCTCGAGCCGGATCTGGCATTCGAGGCGCTGGATGACCGGTCATGGGACTCGATTCCCGTGCCCTCGCTGTGGCAGTTGCAGGGCTACGGCTCTCCGGCGTACACGAACGTCCGGTATCCGTTTCCGGTCGATCCACCTCACGTCCCGAACGAGAATCCGACCGGCGATTATCGGACGCGCTTCGAGGTCCCCGACAACTGGTCCGCCCATCGAGTTCTGCTCCGCTTCGAGGGGATCGACTCGTGCGCGCGAGTATGGGTCAACGGCGTGGAGGTGGGAATCACGTCGGGAAGTCGACTCCCGACGGAGTTCGACGTCACCCCCTTCGTTCGCTTCGGCTCCGACAATCTGCTGGCGGTGCGGGTGAACCAATGGTCGGCCGGAAGCTACCTCGAAGACCAGG
>JALYHS010000489.1 GCA_030776385.1 Actinomycetota bacterium | reverse complement strand
CCTTCGGCGGCCCGAAGCACGATCCGCTGCTGCTCGCGCCCTACCTGTTCGGTGCGACGCAGCACCTCGGGATCGCGCCAACCGTCAACCCGGCCGCATACCTCCCGTACACGGCGGCCCGCCAGTTCGCCTCGCTGCAGCATCTCAGCGGACACCGTCTCGCCCTCAACGTCGTTACCGACACGGGGAGCGCGCGGCACTTCGGAAGCGCCGCGCCGCTCTCCCACGACGCCGCGTACGACCGCGCCGAGGAGTGGCTCGGCGCAATCAAGCAGCTCTGGAACAGCTGGGGCGACGGGGCACTGCTCGCGGATCCGGCGGCCGATCCCGGCCCCGTTGGTCGACCTCGTCGAGACCCGAGCCGCTACGCCGACGGCTCGAAGCTGACCACCGTGCAGCATAGGGGCGAGTACTTCGACTTCGACGGACCGCTCAACGCGATCCCGTTCACCGACGGCGAGCCGGTCATCGTGTCGCCCGGCGGCTCGGGCCGCGGTCTCGGCTTCGCGGGCGCGAACTCGGACGTGCAGCTCGCGCTCGCCCCGCTCGACACCGCGAGCATCCTTGCCTACCGGGCGAAGATCCAGGCGGCCGCCGTTGAGCGCGGACGTGACCCGCGCGACATCACGATCCTGTTCGCGATCCAGCCGGTGCTCGTCTCAAGCGCCGAGGAGGCCGATCGTCTGGTTGCGGCATCCGCCCACCCGGATGACGCGGCCGTCCGCCTGATCGCGGAGCGTCAGTCGAGCGACCTCGAGACCGATCTCACCGCCCTCGACTTCGAGAAGCCGCTCGACCTGTCGGTCTTCGGCGACCATGTCTCGCAGGGCAGCATCGCCCGCCTTCTCGGCAAGGACGACCCGGCCAGGACCCCGTTACGCGTGCTGCTCGCTCGGCAGGCGCGGCTCGGGCGACTCCGCGACGGCAGCGGTTTCGTCGGCACGGCGGAGGAGTTCGCCGACCTCATCGAGCGCCTCGGTGATGACGCCGACAATGACGGGGTGTTGCTGTGGGGCGACTTGCACCCGGTGACCGTGCATCGTCTGCTGGATGAGCTGGTCCCGATCCTGCGTCGCCGCGGCATCCTGCGCCGAGAGTTCGGCTCCACGGCCGGAGGCGGACTGCGCGCCAACCTCACGGACTTCTAGGGCGCCGGCTTCTCGGCTTTCGGCTTCTAGGCTTTCGGAATGCGGATCGGGCTGCTCGGAATCGGGCGCATGGGCCTGCCGATCCTTCGTGCTCTCGTCGGCGCGGGGCACGAGGTGGTCGCTGCCGACCCGGACCCGGCTCGGCGCGCGCTCGGGCAGGCGGCAGGGGCGACGGTGGTTGACGAGGGGTGGGAGGCCGCGGCATCCGCGGAGGTTCTTGTGACGGTGCTGCCGGGTCCGGTCGAAATCGAGGCGGCCATGGTCGGCGACAGCGTGCTCGCCGCACTTCGGCCGGGATCGCTCTGGATCGACCTGACCAGCAACGATCCGCGGGTCGCCGAACGGCTCGCGGATGCCGCGGCGCAGGCTCGCGTCGACACCGTCGTCGCCGCGCTCGCCGGGGGTGTCGCCGCTGCCGATGGCCGCACCCTCGGCTTCTTCGTGGGAGCCACGGACGCCGCGCTCGCACGGGCGAGGCCCGTGCTCGAGGTCCTGGGCGATCCGGCTCGCATCGAGCACGTCGGCCAGGCGCCCGGCGACGGGAACGCCGCCAAGCTGCTGGTCAATCTGCTCTGGTTCGGCCAAGCCGCCGCGGTCACCGAGGCGCTGCTGCTCGGCCGGTCGCTCGGTCTCGAACCCGACAGGCTCCGCGGTGTGCTCGCCCGGAGCGCCGCGGGCAGCGCGTTCCTCGACGACCACGCGGAGTCCATGCTCGCGGGCGACTACCTGGAGACGTTCGGGATCGACCGGGTGGTCGAGGAACTCGACACCCTCACGGCACTCGCAGCGGAGGCATCCATCCCGTTCGAGCTGTCGACGCTGGTCGCCCGGCTGCACCGCGACGCGCTCGACCGCTTCGGACCGGTCGACGGTGAACTGCTGGTCGCGAAGCTGCTCGAGGTTCGGGCGGGGCGGTCGCTGCGCGAGCCGTGAGGGGGCATGCGTCGCACCTACAATGGGTAAGTGACTAACTCGCAGGCGGTATCCGGGTACGAATTGATCGACGATGAACTCTGCAGGGGCTTCCAGGAGCACATGGAGATCGTGGGCCGGCGCTGGAACTCGGCAATCCTGCTGGCAGGGATGCGCGGCGCGACCCGATTCAGCGAGTACCGGGCGATGATCCTGGGTGTGTCGGATCGCCTGCTCGCCCAGCGTTTCAAGGAGCTCGAGGCCGAGGGTTTCCTGGTGCGGACTGTCGTGCCCACGACGCCGGTCACCATCCGGTACGAGCTCACCGAGCAGGCCCGCGAGCTGATGCGGATGCTGCAACCGATCACCGAGTGGGTCCTCAAGCAGCCTACGAAAAGTAAGCGACTTACCCCTGGATTGCGCGCGGTCGACGGGGGTCGCAAGCTGGGGGAATGACGGACTACGGTCACGACCTCCGCTTCGGCACCTTCATCACGCCTGGCAATACCCGGCCCGAGGTGCCGGTCGCGCTCGCCGAACTGAGCGAGGAGCTCGGGTACGACCTCGTCACCTTCCAGGACCACCCGTACCAGCCGGGCTTCCTCGACACCTGGACCCTCCTCAGCTGGGTTGCCGCTCGCACCGAGCGCATCCATCTCTCGGGCAATGTGCTCAACCTGCCGCTGCGTCCTCCCGCAGTCCTGGCGCGTGCCGCGGCATCCCTCGATCTGCTGTCAGGCGGACGCGTCGAGCTGGGTCTCGGCGCGGGCGGATTCTGGGATGCCGTGGGCGCGATGGGGGGCAGGCTGCTGACACCCGGGCAGGGCGTCGACGCTCTCTCCGAAGCGATCGACGTCATCCGGGGCATCTGGAACACGGGCGACCGCTCGCCGCTGCGGATTTCCGGCGAGTACTACCACCTCGACGGAGCGAAGCGAGGGCCTGCGACACCGCACGAGATCCCGATCTGGGTGGGAGCTCGCAAGCCGCGGATGCTGCGGCTCATCGGCACGAAAGCCGACGGCTGGCTGCCGTCCATTGCCTGGCTTGAGCCCGGTGACCTGGCGCGAGGCAACCGGACCATCGACGCGGCCGCCACGGAGGTGGGACGCGACCCCCGCGAGATCCGCCGCCTGCTCAACATCGGACCGGGGATGTCATCGGAGCAGCTCTCGGAACTCGTGCTGCGGGACGGCGTGAGCACGTTCATCCTCGCGTCCGATGATCCCGTGGTGATGCGGCAGTTCGCCGACGATGTCATCCCCGAGGTGCGCGAACACGTCGACGCCGCTCGGGCGACCGCGGGCACGACGACAGGACGGGTGCGCAGCTCGATCTCACTCGCACAGCGCCGCGAGCGGATCGACTACGACGCGCTCCCGGCGTCACTCGCCGAGCTGGCCGTCGAGCCGGGGGACGCGCGCTACCCGCGCGTGCGCTCCACCTATATGCGTCGCGGCGCGCCCGGTCTCGTCATCCCGGTCCGCTCGGCGGCCGAGCTCGTCGAAGCCCTCGCCTTCGCGCGGGCGCAGGACGTCCCGCTCGGGATCCGCAGCGGCGGGCACGGCATCAGCGGCCGCTCCACCAACGACGGCGGCGTGATCATCGACCTTCGCGCGCTCGACTCGATCGAGGTGCTCGACGAGTCGCGGCGGCTCGTGCGGATCGGTGCGGGTGCTCTCTGGGCCGAGGTCGCCACGGAGCTCGGCGCGCACGGCTGGGCGCTCACCTCCGGCGACTACGGCGGGGTCGGAGTCGGAGGGCTCGCGACGGCGGGTGGAATCGGCTGGCTCGCCCGCGAGCACGGACTCACGATCGACCACCTGGTGCGCGTGCACGTGGTGCTCGCCGACGGCTCGGAGCTCGACGCGAGCGCCGACGAGAACCCGGAGCTGTTCTGGGCCATGCGCGGCGCCGGGGCGAACTTCGGGATCGCAACCTCCTTCGACTTCATCGTCGACGAGATCGGCGAGGGCGTCGGCAAGGCCGACCTCGTGTTCGACGCCAGCGACATCGAGGAGTTCCTGGTCAACTGGGGCCGGGTCATCGAGGCCGCACCCCGCACGCTGACGGCGCAGTTCATCCTCGGGGCACCGCGCAACGGCCGGGTGCTGGCCCAGGCGACCGCGATCGTCGACGAGAGCGACCCCGAGCGGATCATCGCGGCGCTGCAGCCGCTTGCCGACATCGCGCCACTCGTGCAGCAGCAGGTGCAGCTGCTGCCGTACTCCGAGGTGATGTCGAACCTGATGCCCGGCGACCACGACGGCCAGGGCGAACCGCTTGCCCGTTCCGGACTGCTCGACCACGTCACGCGGGAGTTCGCGGCGGCCGCGGCATCCATGATCCGAGGCGGGCTGAGCTACTTCTTCTCCGTGCGCGCGGTTGGGGGAGCGGTGGCGGATGTCGCGCCGGATGCCACCGCGTACGTGAACCGGTCGGCGAACTTCTCGATCGCCGCGTTCGGCAGCGACGCGGAGCGGTTCGACGCGGCCTGGGACGAGCTGCGCCCCTTCTTCTCCGGCCTCTACGTGAGCTTCGAGACCGACACCCGGCCCGAACGCCTCGCGGAGGCCTTCCCCGGCGGCACGCTCGACAAGCTGCGCGAGCTGAAGAGACGTTACGACCCGGACAACGTGTTCCGTGACAACTTCAACATCGCGCCTGTTGAGGCGCCGGTGGCGAGCGTGGCGTGACCATGGAACTCGGCATCTACTCCTTCGGCGAACTCATCACCAACCCCGACGGCCGCTCGGCCGGGGACCTGCACGAGCGCTTCACCCAGGTGATCGAACTGGGCAGACTGGCGGATGCCGGTGGCCTCGACCTCATCTCCCTGGGCGAGCACCACCGCCCCGACTTCAGCATGTCGGCACCCGAGATCGTGCTCGCCGCCATCGCGGGACAGACCACGCGACTTCGACTCGCGAGCGGGGTGACCGTGATCTCCAGCCAGGATCCTGTGCGGGTCTTCGAGCAGTTCGCCGCGCTCGACCATGTGTCCAATGGTCGCGCCGAGATCGTCGTCGGTCGCGGCGCCTTTACGGAGTCGTTCCCGCTGTTCGGCTACGAGCTGCGCGACTACGAGGCGCTTTTCGAGGAGAAGCTGGAACTGCTGCTGCAGATCCGCGACAATGGGCGCGTCACCTGGAGCGGCCGTTTCAGATCGCCGCTGAACGACGTTGCGATCTCGCCTCGGCCGCTGCAGGATCCGCTCCCGATCTGGGTGGGGATCGGCGGGACTCCAGCCTCAGCCGTGCGCGCAGGGCGCCTCGGGCTGCCGATGATGATGGGATTCTTCGCGGGGCCCGAGCAGTTCGTCTCGCGCGTCGAGCTCTACCATCGCGCCGCCGAACAGGCTGGGCACGATCCCGCGAAGCTGCGTGTCGGATCGGGCGGGCACCTGTATATCGGCAAGACCTCCCAGGCGGCCCGCGACGAGTTCTATCCCTACTACTCCCGCTACTTCAGGCAGGCAGGGGCGGCTTTCGCCGCGAACGGCTTCCCCCGCGAGTCGTACGACGCCTGGCTCGGAGCGAGCCTCCCGGTCGGCAGCCCGCAGCAGGTGATCGACGCGATCATGCTCCGCGTCGAACTGCTCGGGATCGACCGCTTCATTGCGCAGATCGATGTGGGAAATCTGCCATGGTCGATGACACTCGCCTCACTCGAGCTCTACATGACCGAGGTGGCGCCGGTCGTCAAGCGGGAGACGGCGTCGGGCTGAGCGAGTGTCGTCGAGTTCGTTCCGCTAGGGCTGCAACCGTTCGCGAATCCAGCCGGATGCCGCAGCCGACCGCGTGAACCGCAGCCGGTCGTGCAGGCGTGAGGTGCGCCCCTGCCAGAACTCGATCGTCGACGGACGCACGAGGAAGCCGCCCCAATCCTCGGGTCGCGCGACCGGATCGTCGGCGCCGAGACGCTCCTCGACGTCACGCACCTTCTGCTCCAGCGCCTCGCGGCTGGCGATCGGGCGCGACTGATCGCTGGCGACGGCCGCGATCTGGGCGCCCCGCGGTCGGGCGGCGAAGTACGCGTCGGACGCAGCGGCATCCGTCGGCGTCGCGGTTCCCCGAACTATCACCTGTCGGTGGATCGTGTACCAGGGGAACGCCAGTGAGACCTCGGGATGCGCGAACAGGGCCCGACCCTTGTCGGAGCTGTAGCTGGTGAAGTACCGCAGACCCTGTTCGTCGATTCCGCGGAGTAGCACCGTGCGACTGCTCGGCAGACCGTCGGGATCGATCGTCGACAGCACCATCGCGTTCGGCTCGTACACGCCCGCTCGCTCTGCCTGGTCGAGCCAGGTGACGAACTGCGCGATCGGATCGGCCGCGACATCCGCCTCGCGGAGCGGCGTCCGGCCGTAGTCGGTGTGGCGCCGCAGCGAGTCAGGCATGACTCGATTGTGCACCCGCCCCCGTGCTCAAAGCGTGGCGGCGAACGGATCGAAGTCGATCGACATCGCCTCGATGGGGCCTACCGTGCTGTTCACCGTGACGAACTCCCGCCGAGCGGACGACTCCTCGGCGGCCAGCATCGTGTCGAGCACGTGGTAGCCGAGCTCGCCGGTCGCCCGGTGCGGTCGCCCGCTCCGGATGGCGCGAGCCATATCGAGGGCGCCGAGGCCGCGTCCGACGACGGTGCCCTCCTCGACCACGTCGACCCACGACTGCGTCGCGTCACGGCCCCCGAGCGGGCGGATGATCGCCGAGTGTCCCGTGAACATGTTCGGGTCGGGCAGCGTGATCGTGCCCTCGGTGCCCGAGATCTCGACGACGCCCTGCCGCAGCAGCGGCGAGTCGGTGCTCAGGAGCGACTGCGACTGCCCGCCGCCCTCGAACTCGGCGAGCACATTGATCGTTGAGGGCACCTCCACCGGGAAGGTCTCGCCCGCGAGCGGACCGACGAGTACCGAACGCGTCTTCTGCGGCGTAAGCCCCATGGCCGCCACCGTGGCCACCGGACCGAAGACGTGCACGAGCGTCGAGAAGTAGTACGGACCCATGTCGAACAGTGGGCCCGCACCCTTCGCGAACAGGAACGCCGGGTTCGGGTGGAAGATCTCCGGCCCCTGCCACTGCATGGTGGTCTGCGCGAACAGCGGCCGACCGATGTCCCCGCGCTCGATCGCGCGCTTGGCGGACTGAACGCCCGGGCCGAGCACGGTGTCGGGCGCGACGCCGACCCGCAGCCCCGCGGCATCCGCCTGGCTCAGGAGGGATGCCGCGCTCTCGCGGTCGATTCCGATCGGCTTCTCGCTCCAGACGTGCTTCCCCGCGGCGATGGCAGCGGACGAGACCGCCGAATGCACGGCGGGGATGGTGAGGTTGATGACGAGCTCAACACCGGGGTGGGCGAGCACGTCGTCGGCTCCGCCCGAGGCCGGGACGCCGTGCTTCGTCGCCTGCTCGGCGGCGCGGGCCTGATCGAGATCGCCCACGATCAGCACCTCGATGTCGGGGAAGCTGTCGAGGTTCTCGAGGTAGGTGTCGCTGATGTTGCCCGCGCCGATCAGCCCCACGCCGACGGGACCGGATCCGAGGGGCAGGAACGAGGTCATCGACGGGCACCCTTCGATTCGAGGAACTCGAACCCGACGGTGACGCCCTCCCAGATGTCGCCCGGGTACGCGTCGAACTCCACGATGGCGTACTGGGCGGATGGTGCGGCCTCGAGTGCGTCGGACAGAGGGACAGCGCCCGTCCCGGCGGGTACCTGATCGGTCGGTACGGCACCGAGGCTGGGAAGAGGCACGAGGGTCCCATCCTTGATGTGGAGTGCGAAGACGCGCGCACCGAGCCGCTCGACGAGGGCGGTGACGTCGGCGCCGCCGGCCGCCGCCCAGTACAGGTCGACTTCGAGAACGACCTCGGGCGAGAGCAGCTCGGCGAACACCTCCAGGGCGTGCCGACCGTCGATCATGCTGAGGAGTTCGTGGTTGTGGTTGTGGTAGCCGACCGTGATCCCGTGTTCGGCCGCGGTGACGGCGGCTGCGTTCAGCAGGTTCGCGGTCCTCGTGATCTCTTCCACCGACTGCCACCGGTCCGGCGAGACGAAGGGGTCGATGACCGTGGTCATCCCCAGCTTCGCCGCGGCGGCGAAGACCTGGTCGTGAGTGGGCGCATCCAGTGCGGCGAACGGGTTCTCGACGTCGGACGCCAGCGACGCGTGTCCGGTCGGCGATGTGAGGCCATGGCGCGCGAACGCCGATGCCAGCGCGTCGGCCCGGTCGACGAATCCGAAGGCCTCGACTTTCGTGAAGCCGATCTCGCTCAGCCGAGCGAGAGTCCCGTCCGGATCGTTCTCGAGTTCGCTGCGCACGGTCCACAACTGGATCGAGATGGACGGCTTCGTCATGTGGCCCTGCTTCCTCGGGGATCGGTCTCGCACGAACCTAGCAGAAAACCACCACGTGGAGGTTTTGCCGCTAATCTGCTTCCATGACTGACCACCTCCCGCGTTCCCCGAAGGGGATCGCACGGCGCCAGCAGATCCTGGATCGTGCGATCGAGGTCTTCGCGGCAAAGGGGGCGGACGGCACCTCGTTACGCGCGATCGCGGAGGCCATCGGGGTCTCGCACGGGGCACTCCTGCACTATTTCCACTCCCGCGAGGCGCTGCTGCTCGAGGTCCTTCAGGAGAACGAACAGCGCAACGCCCACCCCTCGCCGGACGACGAGATCGTCGGCCGCATGGTGAGAGCCGCCGAGCGGAACGTGACGATACCCGGCCTGGTGGCGCTTTACACCAGCATGCTCGCCGGATCCATAGATGCCGGCAACGTGGCCTCTCACGGGTACTTCACGGAGCGGTTCGAGCGAGTGCGTCGGGATCTCGTGGATCACATCCGGGACGGGCAACGGGCCGGAACCCTCCGCCGTGACGTCGACCCGGCGGCGATGGCGGCGCTGGTGATCGCGGCATCCGATGGACTTCAGACCCAGTGGCTGCTCGAGCCGGGCGTCGACATCGCCGAGAGCCTTCGCCTGTTGAACCTGATTCTCGAGCCCCGGCCTTCGCCCCAGCCCTAGCGCGAGACGGCGGGGCGCCCGACCAGCGCGCCGCCCGCGGAGGCCGGCAGGCGCCAGGCCGGAATCGCCGCGAGCAGCAGCACGACCGCGAGAGTCGCGAAGGCGGCGTCGTATGCGATGGGGCTTGTCGCATCGGCGCCGGGCGCGAGAAGCAGGCCTGCCGTGATCGACACCGCTCCAAGCGCGACCCCGAAGCCGACGGCGAGCTGCTGAACGGTGGCGTCGAGCACGTTCGCCCCTGTCATGTGGGCGGCCTCGATGTCGGCGTAGGTGATCGTGTTGTAGGCGGTGAATCCGGTGGAACGCGCGGCTCCCGAAATCAGGAGCACCACGAGGATGACTCCGAACGGAGTGGTCTCGCGGAAGAAGATCATCGTCAGCAGGCACAGCGCGCCGACGAGATGGGACGCGATCATCACGCGCTTGAAACCGGCGGTGTTGAGCATCCAGGTCGTCGTCGGTTTGATGCCCAGGTTGCCGGCGAAGAGGAAGAGGAGAGCCGCGCCGGCCTCGACGGGCGTCCAGTGGAAGGCGCGCTGAAAGAGGAGGGGTAGCACGAACGGGATGGCGCTGATCGCCAGCCGATAGACCGAACCCCCGCCCACGGAGACCCCGTAGGTCCGGATCCGCAGCAGCCGGAGGTCGACGAACGGGCGCGGTGTGCGCAGCACGTGCCGGATCGCGAGGCCGAGGAGCGTGAGCCCCACGACTCCGAAGACCACGGTCGGAAGCAGTTCCACCCGGGTCGCCGTCACGAGCGTGATCGCCCAGACGAGCGAGGCGATGCCGAGGGACGTCAGGGAGAGCCCGACCCAGTCGGGGGCGGCGGATCGGCCGGCCGCGGCATCCGTGTCCCTTTTCGGAAGAATGCGCACGCCGGCGAGGAAGCCGATGACGCCAAGCGGAAGGTTGATGAGGAAGATCCAGTGCCAGGAGAGGTACGTGGTCAGCACCCCGCCAACCAGCGGCGCGATGATCGGAGCCGCGAGCGCCGGCCAGGTGAGTACCGCGATGGCGCGCACCAGATCCTTCTTCTCGGTCATTCGGAGCACGGTCATTCGTCCCACCGGCACCATGAGGGCGCCCCCCACGCCCTGCACGATCCGAGCGGCGACTAGCACGGACAGAGCGGGGCTGAGCGCGCAGGCCGCTGAGGCGATCGTGAAGAGCGCGAGGGCGACGAGGAGCACCCGCCGCGTCCCGAACCGGTCCGCGAGCCAGCCGCTGAGCGGAATCAGCACAGCCACGGTCATCACGTAGGCGGTGATGGTCACCCCGACGCTGGCCGCGCTGACCCCGAGGTCCCGCGCGATGCTCGGCACCGCGGTCGTGACGATGGTGGCGTCCAGATTCTCCATGAAGAAGCATCCGGCAACCAGAAGAGGAAGGGCCTGGGACCGGATGCCGGCACGAGGAGCGGGTGTCGCGGTCATCGCCCCCAGTATCGCGCGCGACGTGGGAGCGACGCTCGCCGTGATCCGGGCCGACATGGCAAACTGATAGTTAGTCGACACTTTGCGGGATCGTGAGCAGCCGGGCGCAGGATCGGGGCATGGGCATTCGACGGCGCACGATGAGCCCGCGCTTCTTCCGCGTGATCGCCCTCGGGTTTCTGATCTGCGGTGTCGGATTCGTCGTGCTCTTTCTCACCGACGTGCTCTTCAACGACGCGTTGGGTGTTTCGCCCTCCCACAGCTTCACGGTCTGGGCGCGACTGATCGAGGGAGTGTTCTTCGTGGGCGCCGGTGTCGGCTACCTTCTCGTCGCGCGCAGGGTGGCGAAAGAGGGACGAACTCCGTGAGCCGGCGTGACTATCTGGTCCGACTGGTGATTCTCGCGGTAGTTCTCGTCATCACGGTCCCGACCGGATTGGTGCTGCTGTTCGAGAACAACCGACTCGCCTCCCTGGCCATTCTCGTTCTTGCGCTCGCCACGCTGGTCCTGTGCGGAGAGATGCTTCTTCGGGGGATCCGTCCGCCTCCGGATCGCTGATCGAACGGGAGATGGGTCGACGGCAGGTTCAGCGCGGCGAGGTCGATCCGCTCCCGCCGTGCCGGAAGGTCGCGCCCCGGTGCTCCGCGGGCAGCTTGTCGCCTCGGCCGTGCAGCTTGTTGCGCAGCGATCCGGCGGAATAGGCCTCCGGGTATGCGCCGCGCTCGCGGAGCACCGGGATGACGTGCTCGACGATGTCCTCGAAGGTGCCGGGGGTGATGGCGTACGCCAGGTTGAAGCCGTCGACGTCGGTCTCCTCGACCCACTCCTGGAGCTGGTCGGCGATCTGTTCGCCCGAGCCCACGATGAACGGGCCGAGACCGCCGATCGCGCCGAGCCGTCCGATGTCGCGGACGGTGAATTCCTCGCCGTTCTCCGCCGACTCTGCGTAGTTGGCGATGACCGACTGGATGGCGTTGCTCTTGACGTTGCCGACGGGCTCGTCGAGGTCGTACTGCGACAGGTCGATGCCCATCCAGCCCGACATGAACACCAGCGCGCCCTCGTCGCTGGCGTACTGCAGGAAGTCCTCGTGCTTGGCCTTCGCCTTCTCTTCGGTGGAGTCGGTGATGACGGTCAGAAGCGTGTAGATCTACG
>JALYHS010000488.1 GCA_030776385.1 Actinomycetota bacterium | reverse complement strand
CACCACCGAGGCAGAGGAGAGCCGACCGACGACGACCCACGCGGAGTGGGGTGCTGGCAACCCGCGGCTTGTCTTCAACGTCGGTGAGGACTGGGATGGCTCACCCGCCCGCGAGTTCCCTCTCGTCGAGGACATCACGAGTATCGGGTCGTCCGAGGCGTCGACTCTGCGGCTCACCGGCCTCGACCCCGAGCAGGCGCAGATCATCCACGAGGAGGATGACGAGTACGTGCTCCATCTTGTCGGCTCGGCCGAGCCCACCCCGGCGCTCGCCGATCCGGGAATCCCCGAGCGGAATGTCCTGAGGTCCGGGGCGAAGGTGCAGCTCGGCAGTTGGTCGATGTTCTTCAGCCGCGACGAGAGCGCCGACCACGGCCGACCCCACGGCGGACGGGTGGGCGGCGAGCTCTCCCACCAACCGAGCCAGCCGGAGCGCCCCGACTACTCCGCCGAGCGCGGCACCCCCGAGTAGACCACGCCTCATCGGCGCGCTGGGTGCGGCTCTAGAATCCGAACATGACCGCAGGGCAGCCGACCGTCCTCCTCGTCTGCGTGCACAACGCGGGTCGTTTGCAGAGGGCAGTCGGCTATCTCGACGTCGACGACGTGCGCGCCGCGGACGTCGTCATCACGATGGGATGCGGCGACGCCCGCCCGATCTTCCCGGGCACGCGCTACCAGGACTGGGAGCTCGAAGATCCTCCCGGGAAGGATCTCGCGACCGTCCGACGCATTCGCGACGACATCCGATCCCGTGTCGGGTCGCTGCTCGGCGAGCTCCGGGCGACTCCGGCCACGCCGTGAGCCGCGCAAACGAAGTGTTGCTCCGCCGCGGCAAGACCCTGGAGTGGATCACGCTCGGCTGGAATGTCGTGGGCGTCGCGGTGCTCGCGTTCCTGGCGATCACGGCGTCATCCGTCGCCCTCGCCGGCTTCGGGCTTGACAGCTTCATCGAGATCGGCGCCTCCGCCGTCGTGCTCTGGGAGCTGTCCGGCACGGGTGAGGCCCGGCAACGGCGCGCCCTGAAGATCATCGGCGTCGCGTTCCTCGCGCTTGCCGCCTATCTGCTGATCCAATCGGCCGCCGCGTTGCTCGGCGACCATCACGCCTCCCCCTCGGTGGGCGGCATCGTCTGGACAGCGGTCACGGCGGCCGTCATGTTCACCCTCGCCGCGCTGAAGACGCGCACCGGGCGCGCGCTCGGCAACCCGGTGCTCGAGACGGAGGGTCGTGTGACGTTCATCGACGGGCTGCTCGCCGTCGCCGTGCTGTTGGGGATCGCGCTCGACCTGCTGCTCGGCTGGTGGTGGGCGGATCCGCTGGCCGGCCTGGTCATCGTGTTCTACGCGATTCGAGAAGCGGTGGGGATCTTCCGCGGGCACGGATGATTCCGCCTGTGCAAGAATCTGCGTATGGATGCAGATACGAAACTGTGCGGACGCCTTCCCGACAGCCAGTACGTGGAGCTCGCCGTCGAAGTGTTCGCGATGCTCGCGGACGCCACCCGGGTGCGGATCGTTCTGGCCCTCCGCGAGAGTGAACTCAGCGTTAACCAGCTCGCCGAGATCGTCGACAAATCGCCCGCCGCGGTCTCGCAGCACCTCGCCAAGATGCGGCTCGGACGGCTCGTCTCGACCCGCCAGGACGGCACGCGCATCTTCTACCGACTCGCGAACGAGCACGCGCGTCAACTGGTCTCCGACGCGATCTTCCAGGCAGAGCATGCGCTCGAGCAGAGTCCACGACACCACCACGCGGATGTCGCGGCCGGGGCATGAGCGACCACGAGCACGCGCACGGCCACGCGCACACAGAACCTCACGGACACGCGCACGAGCATGAGCATGAGCACGAACACGACGAGCACGGCCACTCCCACGGACACGACGATCACGGTCACTCGCATGAGCACCCGACGGGCCTGCGCGGCGTGCTCCACGGGCTGTTCGTGCCCCACACGCACGACGCCTCCGACTCGATCGATGACGCCCTCGAGGCCAGCGAAGCGGGCGTGAGGGCGCTCAAGATCAGCCTGTTCGTGCTGCTGGGCACCACCATCCTGCAGCTGGCCGTCGTGCTGATCAGCGGCTCGGTCGCGCTGCTGGCCGACACGATCCACAATTTTTCGGATGCCCTCACCGCCGTCCCCCTGTGGATCGCGTTCATCCTGGGTCGCCGCGCCGCGACCCGCAACTACAGCTACGGACTCGGCCGCGCAGAAGACCTCGCCGGGCTCTTCATCGTCGTCGTGGTCGCCCTCTCGGCCGTCATCGCCGCCTGGCAGTCGATCGTGCGGCTGCTGAACCCGCATCCCTTGGAGAACCTCTGGTGGGTCGTCGCTGCGGGAATCATCGGCTTCGCCGGGAACGAGGCCGTCGCGGTCTACCGCATTCGTGTGGGGCGTCGAATCGGGTCGGCCGCGCTCGTCGCCGACGGCGTGCACGCGCGCACAGACGGCTTCACCTCGCTCGCCGTCGTGGTCGGCGCGATCGGGGTCATGCTTGGATTCCCGCTCGCCGACCCGATCGTCGGCATCCTGATCTCGCTCGCGATCATCGTGCTGCTGATCGGCACCGTCCGCAGCATCGGACGGCGCCTGATGGATGGCATCGACCCCGAGCTGCTCGATCGGGCCGAGCACGCGATCCTGCACGTCGAGGGCGTGCACTCGATCGCCGAGCTGCGGCTGCGCTGGGTTGGACATCGGCTGCAGGGTGACGCGGAGATCGTGATCGATGAGATGCCGCTCTCGCAGAGTGAGCTGATCACCGCTGAGGCGCAGCGCCAGATCGCCGCCCACCTGCCGAACGTCGACGAGCTGCGTATCAGGGCGACGACAGGCTGATCCGGATCCTTCGGATCGCGAGCAGGCCACCTGCCCGCTCTAGACTCGCCGCGTGATCGAGCGCCCGACCTCCCACCCCCCGGTCGCGCTGAGAAAGATCGCCCTCGAGTGGACCCGGATCGGCGTCACCGGCTTCGGGGGCCCTCCCGCGCACATCTCGCTCCTGCGCCGCCTCTGCGTCGAACGGACCGGCTGGATCGAGCCGCGCGAGTTCGAGGATGCGATCGCCGCCACCAACCTGCTGCCCGGCCCCGCGTCGACTCAGCTCGCGATCTTCTGCGCGTGGCGGCTCCGCGGCCGCCTCGGCGGACTGATCGGCGGGGTGTGCTTCATCGTGCCCGGACTGGTGATGATCCTGGCTCTATCGGTGCTGTTCCTCGCCGCCCATCCGCCGCTGTGGATCCTCGGGGCCGCCGCTGGCGCGGGCGCCACCGTTCCTGCGATCGCGCTC
>JALYHS010000487.1 GCA_030776385.1 Actinomycetota bacterium | reverse complement strand
GGCAGTATCCCCCCGGTCGTCATCTTACGGCGCGGGCACAGTTCCGAGCGCACCCCGTTGTGGTGACGGCTTGATCCGCCATGCCCGTCGGTCCCGTCGGCGGTTCGGTCGCCATCGGTTAAGATTGACCATCATGTCCTCACCCGCCCCGGCTCGAACTCGCCGTGGGCTCCGTGTCTTTCTCCCCGCGTTCCTGCTTCTCTCGGTCCTCTCGATCCTGTGGGCCTTGGCCACGCCGATCTTCGCCTCGCCCGACGAGAGTGCCCACGCCGTGAAGGCGATCGCTCAGGTGCACGGTCAGTTCGTTCAGAAGTCCCGCCCCGACGTGCCGTATCCGGTCTACAACCTTCCCGACGCGTATCGCTTCTCGCCCAGCACGATTTGCTTCGCCTTCTACCCTGATATCACCGCCGCGTGCCCGACGGAACTGGGGTCGCCGGGTGGCACCAACTGGTTCAAGGACTGGGTGAGCGGCTACAACCCCGTCTACTACGAAGCGGTGGGCTGGCCGTCGCTGTTCCTCGGCGGATCGGCGGGCATCTACGGGATGCGCATCGTGAGCTCTCTGCTGAGCAGCGCACTCCTCGCGGGCGCCTTCGTTGCCGCCATGGCCGGACGCCGAGCCCGATGGATGCCGGCCGGCCTGACATTCCTCGCCGCCCCGATGTCGATGTTCCTCTCCGGCTCCGTGAATCCGCAGGCCATGGAGTTTTCGGCGGGTGCCCTGCTCACCGTCTCACTCCTCCGACTCCTGCAGGGACGCGACGAGCCCGCCGCTGTCGCGCTCGGACATCGCACCCTGTGGATCCTCGTGACACTCAGTGCTGCCGTCCTGGCGATCGCGAGGGCCACCGGCCCCCTCTGGGTGGTGGTGATCGTCGGCGGAGTCTTCCTGGTATCCGGTGTGCGGGCCAGTCTCAGCCTCGTGCGGGAACGATCGAACTACCCCTGGATCGCCACGATCGCCGCTTTCGGCGTCTTCTCGGTGGTGTGGACCTTGATCACCGGCTCGCTCAGCGGCCAGGCGCAGGCGACGGACGCTCCGCTGGTCGGCGGGACCTTCGTCCAGGGCTTCTGGGCCATGATCCGAGCAACACCGTTCTTCGCTGAGTCCGCGGCGGGGATCTTTGGGTGGCAAGACACGGTGCTTCCAGCCGTCGCGTACGCCCTCGTATTCGGTGCTCTGGCGATTCTGTTCGCACTCGCCCTGTCGGCGAGCGGTCGTCGGGGGCGTGTCGTGCTCATGGCGGCTCTGGGCGCCGCCGTGATCGTCCCCGCTCTCGTCCAGGCGGCGTCCGTTTCGCGAACCGGCATCATCTGGCAAGGGCGCTATGGTCTCTTTCTGTATCTGGCCGTCATCCTGCTCGCCGCGTGGCTCCTGTCGCATGATGCCCTCCGCGTCGCTTTCCTCTCGGTCCCGATCACCGTGATCATCAACGTCCTGATGGCTGTCTTCGGAGTGTTCGCGTTCGTCGCGGCATTGCGTCGATACGTCGTAGGGACTGGCGCCACCATCACGAAGATGGTCACGGCCCCCCAGTGGCAGCCGCCTCTCGGGTGGCCGACGCTGGTCGTGTTGGCGGCGCTCACCGTGATCGCCTTCTCCGTCTGGAATGCGCGGTCTGCCATGCAACTGGCCAGGGCAGAGGACGCAGAAGCCGCCTCAACGTCTTCGTGACGGACATGACACGGCGGGCCGCCGTCGTCTATGACTGCCTGTTCCCACTCAGCCTCGGCGGGGGTGAACGCCTGTATCGGCGGGTCGCCGAACTGCTGGTGGAGCGCGGCTTCTCGACCGACTACGTCACGCGCACGGCTTGGGACGAGCTCCCGGTCACGACTTTTCGGCTCGTCGGACTCCGGCCGGGTGAGATCTATAACGCGCGCGGTGTGCGCACGACCCTCGGCGCGGTGATCTTCGCCCTCGGCGTCTGGCGCTACTTCATCCGCCACCGCAACGAGTACGACGTCATCATCGCCAGTGCGCTGCCGGTCTTGACGGCGATCGCCGTGCGGGTCGCCGTCGTGGGTTCACGCACCCGAGTGGTCGCGGATTGGCTCGAGGTGTGGCCGGCCAAGAAATGGCGGGCGTATTCCGGGACGGTGTCCGGCTCGGTCGCTTACCTGCTGCAGAGCCTCGCCGCGCGAATGATCCGCGAGCACACGGTCGACAGCCGTTTCACGGCAGACCGCCTGCTGCTATATCGTCCCCGACGCCCTCCGGTGGTGCTCGGCCTGATGGACCTCGTCGAATCGGGGACGCCACGGCTCCCGGCAACACCCCCTTTCGTCTTCTTCGTCGGTCGCCTGATCGCTGACAAGGGTGCTGACACTATTCCGGCGGCGCTCGCTCTCGCGCGGCGCGATATCCCTGGGCTGCGCGCCGTCATCGTCGGCGACGGGCCCGAACGCTCTCGGATCCTCGAGGCCGTCACGGCGAGCGGTCTCGGCGCGGTCATTGAACTCACCGGGCGGGTCTCCGACGAACGTCTGGACGAGATCCGCGCCACCGCTGTCGCTCTGGTGGCGCCCTCCATCCGGGAGGGTTTCGGGCTCGCGGTCGCGGAAGCGTCTGCCTGGGGAGTTCCCGCCGTAGTCGTTGCGCACGAGGATAACGCGGCGGTCGACCTCATCGAGGAGGGGATCAATGGCTTCGTCGTCGCGCCGGGAGATCCCGCCGCGCTCGCCGCCGGTATTGTTGAGGCCGTCCGCGGCGGGCCGACGCTACGGCGATCTACTGTCGAGTGGTTTGCGAGGGCTCGCGTCGAGCGGGGCCTGTCAGCATCCCTGGACGTTCTCTTGGACGGAACAGCTCGCTGACATCGAGCCGCGGCGGCCAGTGCAATGACAATGAAAGGATTCGGGATGCCTCGCGCACTCATCACAGGGATCACAGGCCAGGACGGGCTCTACTTGGCCGAGCTGCTGACCGCGAAGGGCTATGAGGTCTTCGGCCTCATCCGCGGCCAGAACAACCCCAAGTTCCAGCTGGTCGAGCAGATGTTCCCCGACCTCAAGCTGTTGACCGGTGACCTCACCGATGTGAGCTCGTTGACGCGGGTCCTGGGCATTGCACAGCCCGATGAAATCTACAACCTCGGCGCCATCTCCTTCGTCGCGTACTCGTGGGAGAACGCGTCGGTCACCACCGACGTCACCGGGAAGGGCGTGCTCAACATCCTCGAAGCGACCCGCCTCTACGCGGGTGCGGACATCGAGAAGGTGCGCTTCTACCAGGCATCCAGCTCGGAGATGTTCGGGCGTGTCCAGGAGGTGCCGCAGTCTGAGAAGACCTTGCTCTGGCCGCGCTCGCCGTACGGCGTCGCCAAGGTGTTCGGTCACTACATGACGATCAACTACCGCGAGTCATACGGGATGCACGCGTCAAGCGGCCTGCTCTTCAACCACGAGTCGCCCCGCCGAGGCCTCGAATTCGTGACTCGCAAGATCTCGAACGCCGTGGCCCGGATCAAGCTCGGGAAGCAGGACGAGCTCGTGCTCGGCAATCTCGACGCGAAGCGCGACTGGGGCTTCGCCGGCGACTACGTCGAGGCGATGTGGCGGATGCTGCAGCAGCCCGAGGCCGATGATTACGTCATCGCTACCGGTGAGACTCACTCGATCCGCGATTACCTCGAACTGGCATTCGCCGCTGCGGAAATTTCGGACTGGGAGAGGTACGTCTCTCAGGACCCTCGATTCATGCGCCCCGCGGAGGTCGACCTCCTCATCGGCGACCCGAGCAAGGCTCGGAACGTCCTCGGCTGGACGCCGACGGTGACCTTCCCCGAGCTGGTCGCGATGATGGTCGAGAGCGACCTCGCGATCGAGTCGGCCCACTGAGCCGAGAAGACACGGGCGCGCCGAGAGAGCTCGTCAGTTCTGACGACGGTGGGGCGCTGTCTGAGCCGACTCTGCATCCCGCACCCTGACCTCGAGGAGCGCCACAGATTCGGCGAGAGAGCGGGTTTTCTCCTCGAGCCGCGTCAGTTCCGAGCTGTGCTGAATGCAGACGAGCGACAGGAGCGCAATGCTGACGAAGAACACCAGGTTGGTAGGCACCTCGACTCCGACGAGCTTGGCGACCCAGATCAATGTGGAGGGGAAGACTCCGATCACAAGCGCGAGAATGCCGGCGATCAACCACCAGACGGCATGTCTCTCCCGGAGGCGTCCGCGACGGAGTAGCTCGACGACGACACCGAGCACGAGGAGCGCCGACACGATTCCGAGGATGTAGCTGGCGACGGTCACGTCGATTCTCCAATGCGGTAGAGGGAACGTGGCCGGATCAACGCGAACACCAGGGCGAGGACGGCGCGGGCCAGGTATCCAGTGGACCGGAGGGGATTGCTTGAGGGCTTTCCACCGAGACGCGGGCGCATGGCCACCGGCACCTGTTCGATGACGAGCCCGGAGCGAGCCGCGATCACGAGCGCCTCGACCGTATCGCCGAGATACTCGGCAGGGTAGAGCCGCGCGAACACCTCGATGGCACGGGGTCCTGACGCCCGAAACCCCGATGTGGTGTCGGTCAACCGACGACCCGCCACTGCGCTCAACGTGACGGAAAGAACTCCCATCGCCCAGCGTCGGGGTCCTCGCACGCGATAGTCGCCGACCCCGGAGAATCGAACGCCGAGCACGAGGTCGGAGCTCGTCAGATGGGCGACGAGCTCCGGGATACCCGCGGGGTCATGCTGTCCGTCAGCGTCGACCTGGACCACGACGTTGTATCCCTGCGAGCGGGCGTAGCGGAAACCGGTGCGCATCGCGCCCCCGACACCGAGATTGAAGGGCAGACGGGCAACCGTGGCGCCCGCTGCTCGGGCAACCTCCGCCGTGTCGTCCCGGGAGCCGTCGTCCACCACGAGGATACGAGCCGATGGAATCGCGCTCGAGACCTCGCCGATCACGACCGCCACGGATTCGGACTCATTCCAAGCCGGGATCACCACGAGCACGCGAGGGGTCGCCGACACGCTTCCGATCTTAGGTGAACGCCACTCCCTCGCGATCGCGAACGCTCCGCTGTTCCGCACCGGATAATGGCTGCATGGTGGGATCTGACCGACGGATTCGAGTCGGTTTCGACGACCAGATTTTCGAAGCTCAAATGCGCGGCGGCGTCAGCAGGTACTTCGTCGAGCTGATCGAGCGACTGCCCGAGCATGGCATCGAACCGGTGATCATCTCGCGCGTGACCCGCAACGTCCACCTCGCGGAATCGGGAATGGTGCCCCAAGCCGCCCGCCGGTCGCCTGCCATCGAGCGCGTCACCTGGGCGACATGGCGGTTGATCGGACGTCCGCGATCGACACCCACTCCGCTTCCCGCACTCGATGTGATGCACCACACGTTCACCCACGCGGCCTATCTTCGCGAGTGGCGAGGTCCGCGCGTGGTGACCGTTCACGACATGATGCCGGAGTTGTTCCCCGAGGATTTCAGACTCGGCAATCCGCATCTGGCGAAGCGCAGGTACGCGGAGGCCGCCGACGCCGTGATCTGCGACTCCGAAAGCACGGCCAGCGACATGTTCCGCCTCTACGGCGTGCCGGGTCTGCGGGAAAGGACGACCGTCATTCCCCTCGGGGTCGGCGAGCAGTTCTTCGGCACGGGAGCAGAGGTCCCGGAGCTCCCGTCTCGCTACCTGCTCTTCGTCGGTCTCAGGGCCGGCTATAAGGACTTCGCCATCGCCTTCGCAGCGTGGTCCATTCTGGCGGCGCGCGACGAGCAGTTGGACTTCGTCGTGGTCGGCGGCGGGCCTTTCTCTGCTGCCGAGAAGCGTGAGTTCGACAGGTCGCGGTTGTCGTCCCGCGTGCATCATGTCGTGCCCCGGGACGACGAGATCGTTGGGGTGTACCGCCGCGCAGCGGCTCTCGTCTTCCCGTCGCGCTACGAGGGATTCGGTCTGCCGACCCTCGAGTCGCTCGCGGCGGGGACGCCCGCCGTGTTGGCCGACGCGTCGTGTAGTCGCGAGGTCGGAGGATCCGCGGCGCTCTACTTCACCCCGGGCGACCGAGACGAACTGGTCGCACGGCTGAGGGAGGCGATGTCACCCGAGTTTGCTGCATCCCTCCGAGCTCGCGGACCGGCCCGCGCGGCGGAGTTCAGTTGGGACCGCACTGCCGCCCTCACGGCGGACGTCTACCGCGAGGTCGCCGCACATGCCCGCTGACGCCGTGGGCGCATTCGGCGTGGACCGGCTGCGCATTTCGCCTCTGAACTGAATCGTCGGTATCGTGGCATTCTCGGAGCACCAGGGACGCCCGTGTTCGAACCATGACGCTCGCTGTCACACCACAGGAAGGGCCGGATGTCTCGGGCACTGATCACCGGCGTCTACGGGCAGGACGGCTCGCTTCTGGCACGCGCGCTCGCCAGCGCCGGCTGGGAGGTGCACGGTACTGCGCGCCGGCTCGAATCCGGTCCGTCGCTGGCCGGCCTGGTCGTTCACGAAGCGGACTTGAGTAATGCCGAGGGGTTCGTCGCCGTGATCGATCGCGTCGAACCCGACGTGCTGGTCAACTTGGCGGGCATCAGCTCGGTGGCGCAGTCCTGGGAGCAGCCGGTGCTCATCTCGGAGGTGAGCGGACGGATCGTGGCTGACCTGCTGGAGGCGTGTCGCCGGCTGGAGCAACGGGCGGGGCGCGAAGTCCGGTTCATTCAGGCCTCGAGTTCTGAGATCTTCGGCAACCCGAATGAGCTGCCGCAGACCGAGCACACGCCGCTCCGGCCCACCAACCCGTATGGCGCCGCCAAGGCGAACGCGCATCAGTTGGGTCTGGTGGCGCGTGCCCGCGGACAGTTCGCGTCGAATGCGATTCTCTTCAACCATGAGTCACCAGATCGTCCCACGACGTTCGTCACCCGTAAGATCACCGCGGGTGTCGCCGAGATCGCGATGGGTCGCACCGAGACGATCTACCTGGGCAACCTGGATGTCCGACGGGACTGGAGCTGGGCCGGTGACGTCATCGACGCCCTCGTGTTGATCGCTGGCGCGCCGGAGCCCGACGATTTCGTCGTGGCGAGCGGGGTCGCGCGCTCGGTCCGCGACTTCGTGACGTCGGCATTCGCTGCCGCAGGGATCGCCGATTGGGAGGATCGAGTGCTGCAGGACACGCGCTTCCTCCGTCCAACCGATGCTGCGGAGCTGTGCGGCGACTCGACCAAACTCCGCACCGAGCTCGGCTGGGAGCCGAAAGTGTCGTTCGACGAGATGGTGCGCCGGATGGTCGAGCACGACCTCGAACTGCTGCGCGATTGACCGA
>JALYHS010000486.1 GCA_030776385.1 Actinomycetota bacterium | reverse complement strand
GGCCCAGCTCGTCGACCGCGCGGACGGGAAGATCGAGCGGCTGCACGACCCGATGGTCACCAACCTCGGCCGCCTCGTGATGACGCTCGACCAGGACGGCGATCTCGAGAACGGCGTGACCATCTCGCCCGCCGTGCACGACGTGGTCGGTCCCTCGGTCCTGAACTTCAACCAGGCCGCCACGGACGCGCGCCAGGATGAGGCCGCGCCCAAGGGAGCGACGGGCGCGGGAACCGCGGCGATGGTCGCGTTCTCCACGGACAAGACGATCACCTTCGCGACCGACCCGACGGTCGTCGGCCTCCTCGAGACGCTGAACGCGACCCCCGGGGTCTTCACCGCAAGCACACCGCGGCAGCTCCGGAACGGGGCGTCCGCGCGCAACGAGCTCCGCCGCAACATCCGCGGCATCATCAAGCAGACGGACGTCCGGATCCCGCTCCGCGACGGCTCCTACGTCTGCGCGGACGTCTTCCGGCCGGCCGACGACGGCCGCTACCCCGCGATCATGAACCAGGGGTTCTACGGCAAAAGCTTCGACCACGGCGTGATCGGCAGCGCCGAGGAGGCGCAGCAGAAGGAGGAGCTGGAGGACCGGTACTTCACCGGCAACCCCGACGGCCTCCAATACGAGAACCACGAGAGCGTCGACTCCTCGGTCTGGGTCCCGAACGGGTACGTCTGTATCCGGATCGACGCGCGCGGGGTCGGCAACAGCCCGGGCGAGCAGGCCCCGTTTAGCGTGCAGCAGGCGCAGGACTACTACGACGCCATCGAGTGGGCGGCGACCCAGCCCTGGTCGAACCGCAGCGTCGGCCTCTGGGGCATGTCCTACCTGGCCATCACCCAGCACACCGTCGCGAGCCTGCAACCGCCGCACCTGAAGGCGATGGTCGCGCTCGGCACCGACTCGGACCTCTACAACGAGGCGCTCTACGGCGGCGGCCTCTACGGCGAGGGCTTCTGGACCTGGTGGCGCGCCGCGATGGCCGGCCACAACTTCACCGGCGAGCGGACCGAGACCGACTGGCGCGCCCGGATGCTGGCCACCCCGTTCAACGACGATGAGGCCTACGGCACGAACGGGTCCGTGTTCATGCGCCCGGACCTGGCGAAGGCGATCGCCCCGGTCTGGATCGTCGGCCCGCAGACCGGCGTCGTGATCCACCAGCTCGGCAGCAGCGAGACCTACATCCGCTCGACGGGAGCGCGGGCGCGGCGGTTCGACTTCGTCGACGCCTGGTTCCCGCACAGCTACAAAAACACGACCATCGCCGAGCACCTCGCGTTCTTCGACCACTGGCTCAAGGGTGCGGACAACGGCGTCATGGACGGCGCCCCGGTGCGCGTGCAGGTTCGGACCGGCAACGGCGCGCACTACGTGCTCGAGGAGACCGACTGGCCGATCGCCCGGACCACCTACCCGCGCTGGTACCTCGACGCCGCGCCCTCCGACTGGGCCGGCGACGGTCGGCGGACCGACTTCCTCCGCATCGGTGCGGACGTCCCGACCGAGGAGGGGTCCGCGAGCTACGACGCGCACCTCGACATCGGCCACCCGATCCCCGCACCCACCGGGTACGTCGGCGGCACGCCGCGCTGGTCGACCGGCGTCACCTTCATCAGCGAGCCGATGGGTGGGGACATGGTGCTGGCCGGCTACATGAAGGCCGGCCTCTGGGTCTCCTCCACCAGCGCGGACATGGACGTGTTCGTCTCCCTCCGGGTGCTCGACGAGCACGACCGCGAGATCCGCTACGAGTCGCTCGTTCCCCCGATCGACCCGGCGAACATCCATCCGGTCGGCCACGGCCTGCTGAAGGTCTCGCACCGCGTCCTCGACGAGGCGCGGTCGACCGAGTACTGGCCGGTCCCCTCTCACCTGGAGGCGGACCATCGGCCGCTCGAAGCGGGGGAGATCGTGCATGTCGAGGTCGGGCTCTACCCGAGCAGCGCGGTGATCCGGAAGGGCAGTCGCCTCCGGGTGGACATCCAGCCGTACTCGCCCGCCGGCATCCCCTCCCGCGCCTACGACGAGAGCTATCACGTGGGCGCCACGAACACGATCCACACCGGGCCCGATCACCCCAGCTATATCCAGCTGCCCATCGTGCCGAACGAGGGAGAGAATCGATGACCCTGACCGCCAGCAGGAACACGACCCAGCAGCTCGCCTCGATCCTCGAGAAGGTGCGTGAGCTCGGGCCGACCCTTCGGAAGCGCGCGCCGGAGTCGGAGCGCACCGGCCATCACTCGGACGAGACGATCGCCGACCTCGATGCCACCGGCGTGTTCGGCATCGCGACCCCGGCGGAGTTCGGCGGCGCCGAGCTCTCCGTCCACCAGCAGCTCGACGTCGTGGCCGAGGTCTCGAAGTGGGACGGCTCGGCGGGCTGGACGGTGTGGGCGGGAGCGTCGATCAACTGGATTCCCGCCGGCATGGGGCGCCGAGTGCTCGACGAGGTCTTCGGGAGCGAGTGGGTCGGCCCGCGGATGGCGGGCTCGAGCCACTTCCCCGCCTCGCGGGGACGCGCGAAGAAGGTCGACGGCGGCTGGATCGTCTCGGGCGGTCCCTGGACGTTCGCGACCGGGGCCCGGTGGACCCCCTTCACGAATCTCGGCTGCATCGCGGACGACGGGGAGGGCCCGTACTTGGTGGCGCTCCAGGTGCCGCGTGAGCGGCTGAAGGTACTGGACGACTGGCACGTCGCCGGCATGAAGGCGACGGGCAGCGACTCGGTCGTGATCGCCGACGGCGACGAGCTGTTCGTGCCGGACCACCAGGGCGTCGACTTCCGCGCCATCACGTCGGGCACCGCCGACAACGGACTCGCCGGCTCCCTCTGGAAGGCACCGACGCTCGGCTGGTCCTTCGCGACCATGGCCGGGATGTCGATCGGACTCGCGAAGGGTGCGTTGGAGCGCTTCCTCGAGCGCTCCGCGGGTCGGCCGCTCCGCGGCACGACCTACACGAACCAGCTCGAGGCGCCGCTGACGCACCTGATGCTGGCCGAGGTGCACTCGAAGATCCAGTCCGCGGTGCTGATGACGTACGCGAACGCGGACGAGACCGACCGCCTCGGCGAGCTCGCGGCCGCCGGCTCCTCGCCCGACGGGAAGTACATGCAGCGCTTCAGCGCGCGGGTGCTCGTCGAAACCGCGTACGCGATGAAGTGGTGCGCGGAAGCGATCGAGCTGCTGCAGCGGAACTCGGGCTCCACCGCGATCATGGACTTCGAGCCGATCCAGCGCTCCTGGCGGGACGCACGGGTGATCACGCTGCACGGCGCCCTGAACCTCGAGGCGCTGTCGGAGAACTATGGGCGACTCATGGCCGGGATCGAGCCCCACAAGGTGGCGGGAATCACGACACTCGACCGGTTCGCCCCCGCCGTGTCCTGAGCTCGATGAGGAGCACAACGACCGGTTCTGCCGGCGAATCCATGGGAAGGCTGCTTTGCGACATTTCCGAGGTTCGCGCTATCGGCGACACCGCGGCCCTGTCGGATCCGACGAGCGTGAAGGCGATCGCGGACTCGTCTGGGGGCGTTGATCGATGACGACGACGCAGTCGCCCCGGTGGTCCGAGGACGAGTTCGACCTGAGCGACTCCCTGATCGCGCAGCTGCGCGAGACGGTCATGATCCTCAACTCGACGCTCGGCAACGTGCTGCGCCCGTTCGGACTGAACCAGACCGAGTACGTGTGCCTGGACGTGC
This sequence comes from Actinomycetota bacterium, assembly GCA_030776385.1. GTDB lineage: Bacteria > Actinomycetota > Actinomycetes > Actinomycetales > Microbacteriaceae > Lysinimonas. Next base: position 1,025 of record JALYHS010000486.1, on the reverse strand, counting down.
TCGCCCAGCAGCCAGGGCTGTCGAGCTCCCAGCTGGCGCGGACGATATCCCTCTCGCACGCATCGACGAACAAGACGGTCCAGGCGCTGGTCGAGAAGCGGCTCATCGATCGCGCGGTGGCCGCAGCGAGCGGGCTCCCCATGCCGCTCCGGCTGACCGACCACGGGGAGCAGCGGCGTCGCGCGGCGGGAATCGAGGTCGCCCGAGTGGAGTCCACCCTGCGCAGACGCATCGGGCCGGCATCGACCGGGCACGTGCGCTCCGTGCTCGAGCGCTGCGTCGCTGAGCTCCGGATCAGCGCGCCGCAACCTCAACCCAACCGAGCTCTCCCACCCGACTCGAGGTAAGGAACGGAGCAGTTCATGACCCCGGACGACCAGCTGCAGCTGGTGCGGAAGCACTACTCGCTCAACGCCACGCAGGCCTGGGACGCGGCAGCGGCGCTGCTGACCGACGACTTCAGCATCACGATCCCGCCCTTCCAGCCGTTCGGTGGTGATTATCGAGGGAAGGAGGCGTTCCAGGAGCTCATCCCGAAGGTGGCCCGGTCCATCGGCGTGAGCGGCATCCGCTCGATCGCGACCACCGTCGGTGACGGCTACGCGGTCGAGATCACGGAGTTCGTGCTCACCGGATACGACGGGCCACCGATCCGGAACGCCGAGGTCATCGAGTTCCGGGGCGAGCAGATCTGCCGGATCCAGCCGTTCTACTCCGATCCTGAGCCGTGGATCGCCGCTGCGACTGCATATCGAACCGCTCACGGAGCAACGGGCTGACCCGCCATGGGTCCCGCACGGCAGGTTGGTGAGAGCCCCCACGTCATGTATGCAGAACAGGTTGAATCGACCTGATATCGACGCAAAGTTTGCCTCTCGGTATACAGAACTGCGATCTGTGTGTCACGATCGGCGGATGCGAGCCAGCGACAGGGCATATGAGTTGCTCCGTGACGACATCGTGTCGTGGCGGCTGCTGCCCGGCACCCCGCTGAGTGAGATCGAGCTCGCCGAACGGCTCGGGGT
>JALYHS010000485.1 GCA_030776385.1 Actinomycetota bacterium | reverse complement strand
CTGCAGTGGGAGCTGTTTCGAGAGCAAGTTCTCGATTCCGGGCGATACGGTGCCCCCACCGAGCGCGATCACCGCCCTCGGGCTCACGAAGACCGTCGACTCCCTCGGCGACTACGCCTCGAGCACGCCCGCGGAGGACTACGACCAGACCGTGTCCGGCTGGACGGACGCCAAGGCGACCCCCGACGAGTGCTTCTTCACCTACTTCCAATCACCCGTCATTGCGCGTTTCGGCGAGCGGCCACCTGCAGACAGCACCGAGATCGACTACAGCGGCACTCACTCGGACAAGGCGAAGAACAACGTCCTGACCCAGGCGGTGCGGATCTTCGCGAACTCCACGGACGCGGACAGCTACATGCAGCAGCTCTCCGCCGACATCGCCGGCTGTCCGAGCTATCGCACCTCGGACAGCAGCGGATCCATCGACGTCGCGGTAAAACCGACCACGCCCCTCCACGATTTCCCCGCCAGCGAAGCGGCCGTCGGCTGGGTCGAGAACTCCTACGGCGGGCACTACGAGACGATCGATGTGCAGCGGGGCAACGTCGTCGTGCGCACCTCGTTGCAGACCTACGACGAGGCCGTGAGCGAGGCCCGGTTCCGCTCCTTCGTGGTGGACGATGCCTGGCAGATCTCCGCGATGTCGACCCCGGGCGACGGTCACTGAATCCAGATCGACCGACCCGGACTCAGCCGAGCTTCGCCCGCAGGAACTCCAGCGAACGTCCCCAGGCGTCCCCGGCCGCGGCCGGATCGAAGGTGCGAGGGTTGGTGTCGTTGAAGAAGGCGTGACCCGCGTCGACGTAGACCTTGGCGGTGAAGTCGACCCCCGCATCCGTCATCGCGGCCTCGAGCGCGGGCAGAACGTTCATCAGGGCCGTGTCCTGATCTCCGTAGAAGGCGAGGACGGGGCACCGGATGCTCGCCACCTCGCCCGGCTGCGCTCCGCCGTAGAACGGGACAGCCGCCTTCACCCTCGGGTCGGCCTCGGCCAGAGCGAAGCTGAACGAGCCGCCGAAACAGAACCCCAGCACCCCGATCCGGCCCTCGATGCCCGGTTCGGCCTCGAGGGCGTCGACAACGGATTTCAGCTTCGCGACGGCCGTTGCGGCGAACTCCGGCGAGCGGGCGGGCCCGAATGCCTCACGCAGTCGGGGCTGGTTCGCGGTGCGCGTCGCCTCGTCCGGCTCGTTCATCATCGCCATCAGCTCGAGGCCGATCTCGGGGGTGACCCCGACATCCGAGAGCAGGTCGGGTGCCATCACGATGTAGCCCTCCCCGGCATAGCGACTCGCGATGTCGATGATGTGATCGACGAGGCCCCAGATCTCGTGGATCACGATGAGCGCGCCCCTGGGGTGGCCCTCCGGGTCGGCGCGGTACATGTTCACTCCGTTGACAATCTGCATCGAGGCCATCATTGGATGCTACGTCACCGAGTTGCCGACCTCGCCCCGCCCGTCGAGTAGCGGCGAAGCCAAGTATCGAGTCCTCTCCGCGAGTCTCAGAGCCGCCCGCGCGACTCAAGCCAGTCCTGGTGGTCACGCAGGGCGCGGCGCACGGCCGAGCGGATGATCGCCCAGAAGATCAGCAGACTTATCACGACGATGATGATGTAGAGGACCACGCCGATGACGAGTCCGAGTACTCCCAAGCCCGCGAGGGCGTTCCCTGTGGTGTTCATGGATCACATGGTGGCAGCGGGAACGCCGCACCACCGCTAGGCGGCTTGCGCGATCCGAACCGTGTTGCCCGAGGGGTCGCGGAACGCGCAGTCCCTCGTGCCGTAGCCCGGGTCGAGCGGCTCCTGCAGCACCTCCGCGCCCGAGGCGCGCACACGCTCGAACGCGGCGTCCAGGTCGGTGCTGCTGAAGACGATATTCGGCAACACGCCCTTGGTGAGCAACTCCTGGAGGGCGTCGCCGTCGGACGGGGAGCGTCCGGCGTGCGGGTCGCTCAACACGATGCCGAGACCCGGCTGCGCATCGCTGCCCAGGGTGAGCCAACGATGCCCGCCGCTGCTGACATCCATGATCACGTCAAGGCCGAGCGCGTCGCAGTAGAAGGCGATCGACTCGTCGACGTCGTTGACGGTGATGTGCGTGTACTGGAGAGCGATGGTCATGGCAGACAGGCTAATGAGCCGAGACGCGCGCCGCTTCTCGAATCCTGCTCGCCGCGTCGGAGGTTCGGGCGGCCATCGGCTGCGGTCGGCCCAGGACCTTCGCGATGCAGGCGGGCATCGCCTCGAGCGCGTCGTGATCACGGGAGCGGTAGCGGCTCGGCGACTCTCCCACCAGCTCGCTGAACCGCGAGCTGAACGAGCCGAGCGAGGTACAGCCGACAGCCAGGCACGCCTCGGTGACCGACATTCCCCCGCGCAGCAGCGTCATGGCGCGCTCGATGCGACGGGTCATCAGGTACCCGTATGGCGTCTCACCGTATGCGGCCTTGAACTGTCGAGAGAAGTGCGCGGGCGACATCAGGGCGGCGGATGCCATGGTCGGCACGTCGAGCGCCTGCGCGTAGTTGCGGTCGATGCGATCCCGCGCGCCGCGGAGCAGTGCGAGGGTCTGCAGCTGCTCGGGAGTCACGCGTCCAGGGTAGCTGCGGCGGCCTCTCGCTGGTCGAGCAGCGCCGACGGCGCGTGTCGAGATCCACGACCCACAAACCCGAACAGGAAGAACCCGATCGCCACCGCCGCCAGCACCGCCCCTACCACCGGCACGAGCTGCACACTCACCGCGAGCGCCCCGGCGCCGAGAAGAGGCGCGACCGCGATCCCGAGATAGGTGGCGGTCGCCCACCACGAGAGGGCGACGCTCGCGTTGCCGGGATCGATCTGCACGAGCCGATGCTGCAGCGGCACGCCCGCCGCGAACGCCGTGACGCCCCACACGATGAAGAGCACCAGCGTGCCGACGAAGCTGCCGTCGAGCACCGGCAGCAGCGCAAGGAGTACGACCTGGACGACGAGCGTGGCGACACCGAATCCGCGGCTTCCCAGGCGGTCGGTCAGCGGCCCGGAGATCACGTTGCCGACGATGCCCGCGATCCCGTAGCCGAACAGGAGCACCGAGAGCAGCCCCTGCGAGCCGCCGGTCGCGGTGCGGGTGATCTCCGAGCTGAAGATGTAC
>JALYHS010000484.1 GCA_030776385.1 Actinomycetota bacterium | reverse complement strand
CGCCGTGGGCATGGAGGCGCACGGTACCCGATCGCGGCCGCAGCTCAAGCCGCAGCAGGTGCGCTCCCGAGTGCCGCGGGCAAGCTGTTGGCCCGCACCGTCTCCGTCGACCGGCTCGCCGCTCTCAGCACTGCGATCGAGGCCGTGCAGCGCGGCGGAACGGTGTCGATCAGCGGGGTCTACGGTGGCGCAGCCGATCCGCTCCCGATGCTCACGATGTTCGACAAGGGGCTCACCATACGGATGGGGCAGTGCAACGTTCACCACTGGATCTCCGAACTCTGGCCACTCGTCGAGAACCGCGACGACCCGTTGGGCGTGACCGACCTGGCCACCCACCACGTCCCGCTCGAGGAGGCCCCCGCGATGTACGAGCTGTTCAAGAAGAAAGAGGACGGGTGCATCAAGGTGGTCTTGCATCCATAACGATGAGGAAACTTCCCTATATCGAGAGTGAGCTGCTCATCACCGAAGCCGCCGGCCCGAGGACGCGGCATTCGTTGCCAACGAGCGAAGATCGCTGATGTGACGCACCGTTTACGTTGGTCGAGCAACGATTGGGAAGCGATCCTCCGAATCTAAGGGACGCTTATGCCGGCGCGGTGCCAACCTCGAAGGCCGCGACAACACAGATCCCGGCTGACACATCGCTTGGTGAATGCTCTCCTACCTCGTCCGCGCCGCTCGCAAGTCGCTCGAGGCCGCTACCGACATCTATACCCTCCGCATGCAACGAGCGAAACGTCGAGGGAGCCTGACCCGGTTCCGTCAGGCGGCGATGTGGCGTCCGGCGCCTCTGCGGGTGGCGTTGAGTTGTGCGGTGAGGATCTCTGCGAGGTCGTTCATGATGCTGACGTCGTGATCGGTCCACAGTCGGGGCTCGGAATCGATCGCGCAGAGGGCGCCGACGGCCTGGTCGTCGTCCATGATCAGCGGAATGCCGAGGTAGGACCCGACACCCAGCTCGGTGGTGGCCAGGTTGTTCTGCACCAACGGGTGCCGGTTCGCGTCATCGATGCGCAAAGGTTCTCGAGAGGTCACGGCGTACTGGCAGTAGGAGTACTCCAGTGGTGTCTCTCCGGCGGACGCCCACGGTTCCTGCACCCCGATTTGACTGGCAAAGATCTGCCGATCCCGCTCGATGAGGGTGATCGTCGACGCGGGGACATGCAACATCTTGGATGCCAACTTCGTGAACCGGTCCAAGCCGGCCTGCGGCGACCCGTCCAGCCGTAGCGCATCGACGGCAGCGAGGCGCTCTTCGTCGTTCAACACCGAGACGGGCGCGCCTGACAGTGCGCCGGGCCGGTCGATGTGGGCTGCCACCGCTCCGAGAAGATCAGCAGCCGTCGCCGGCCCGGCGATCACCGTACGCGCACCTGCCTGATCAGCGGCAAGGCGCCCTTCGGGTGTGTTGGCCACAACCAGAACCGGCACCTCGGCTGTCGCCGACGACGAAAACAAGCGCCCCACCAACGCCAACCCGGACGATTGCACCATCGAGTCGCCGATCAGCACGAGGTCAGGGGATTCACTCGCGGCGACGTTCGTCGCCTCCAGCGAGTCCTCCGCGAGGCTCACTTCGTAGCCGGCACCCATCAACGCCGCGATGCCCTGCATCCGGGTCGCAAAATCGCTATCGACCAACAACACTCTTTGCGCCATGTCGCCCATCCTTAGTTCGGGTCGAAAAAGTCATTGTTCGTCTTCAGAAAACCGAGAGGCATTCCTCGACGGTCTCGGGCACCGGGGGTCGGGCCCCGCGGGCCAGTCATCGTCGCTCGACTCGGGTGCCGCCCGTGTGCACACATGCGACAAATCGTTCAGGGCCACTGTGCTCTCCCCCCGGGTCGCATTTCCGTGTTGATTGACCTTAGGAGCGCGGCCGACGGAGCCCTATGCCCCAGAACGGGGAACACGTATCCTGCACGGCATCTGTCCGCGCTGACCGCGGAACCCCGGGATCCAGGCGCTGTGGATGGTGAACAAGATTCCGTAGATCCCGGCGGCGCGCATCACGGCCGTTGTTTCCCAGCCCAGCGTCGCGGCGAGGGGACCGTTGCGGTATTTGCCCATGATCTTTGTCACGTGAGATGAGCATCATCATGATGAGGAACCGGCCGGCGGCGATGCCATTGATAGCCGTTGTAAATCCGAAGCCGCCCCGCGCCCCGCGTATCCGTAGGCAGGCGGGCGCCGGCCATCGGTTTGACGTCGAGACGGGCTAGTGGCGACGCGACGGCTTGAATTTCTTGCGGCCCGTCAGAGACTCGCCAGGCCACGCTGAACCTCTGTCGGTACCGACACCTCCGGCCACCCGCGGCCGGCCGCCCGCTTCGCAGCCTCAGTGAATGGTTGCCCGGGTGTCGGGCTGGCGGTTCGATTTCGACGCTCGGGCAGGAGTGCGGAGATTTCGTCGCGGACGTGGTCGAGCTGCGCCTGGACGCTTTCCCGGTCAAAGACCAAACGCCGACCGTCGGCATCGGGAATGTTGGCGCGGGCGTGCCCGGCCGCCGCAGTTCGAGCGATTTCGACGGCGATTTCCCTGAGCCTACCGCGAGCCGCACGCTCCGCCGCCCAGGCTGCCCGCAGACCGTCGGGAGGGGTGCGAGCGGCGCGACCGAGTTCGCCGAGCGCGCCGCGGCGGGCATCGTCCAACGTGATTTCGAGACGCCCGCGCATCATCGTGTCAGCGAGCTGATCGACACCGTGATCCACGTCGCGGGCGATCGTGATGGCCGTATTGATGTGGCGGCCACGCGTCATTCCCACATACAGGCCAGCGGCGTCGACGCCTGGCCCGACGTATGACCGGTCGACGGTTTCTCCTTGGATGCCGTGCACGGTTGAGGCGTAGGCGAGGTGAATGTGTTCGGCTGCGTAGTCGTGGTCGACTGTGCGGATGTCGCCGGAGTCGGTGACGGAGGTGAGACGGACACCTCGATGGGTGATGCCGGTCAAGGTCCAGAGGGCACGGTTGTCGACGCCGAACTCCGTGTCGTTTCGTCGGGTTTGCACGATGTCGCCGATCAGAAGCCGTTGCCCATCCTGGCCGATGGCCATCCGGTCTGTTCTGATGGTCCCTGTCTCGAGACGTTCTTGTTGGATGCGGTCGTTGATCTGCTGTGCCTCAGCATTGGTCGCCGTCACCAAAGCCACGCGTTGCCCACGAGCCGCATGATTAAGCCACGCTGCAACCATCCGCTCCCGAGCGTCGTGCTCAGTGGCCACTATTTCGACGTGTCCGGTGGCGGCGAGCTCCCGCACGATAGACACTGCATCGGCGCGATCGGTAGGTTCCCGCATTCGCAGAGTCAGCGGCCCGTAGGAGGGCTCCCGGAAGCGGTGAACTGCGGTGAGTTCGACGCTCGATCCGGAGCGGCGTTGCATGGTCGCCATCGCCCCGGAGTGGCCGACCGGCATCGCCTGAAGATGGTCACCGATCATCGCGATTCCAGCGCCGGCGTCCGTCGCGAGCTGAGCGAGCATGTTCGCGGTGTGGAGGTCGACCATGCCGGCCTCATCGACCACGATCCGATCCCCCGGCACGAGCGGGAACCGTCCCGGCCCGCGGAAGACGACACCACTGATCGGATCGGCGTCACCGGGACGCAAGCGAGTCCAGACAGTGCTTCCGGCGCCGTCCTGGCTGAACCGGTAGCCATGGTCGATGAGCAGTGCGTGCAGGCTGGACGCGGCAGTACCGATCTCGCGGCCGGCGACGGTGGCCGCTTTCCGGGTGGGCGCGACCACGACCATCCGTCGGCCTTGCGCCTCGAGGGCGGCCCGCGCGACCAGCAGCAGGGAGGTCTTGCCTGTCCCTGCTGGCCCGGTCACAGTGACGAGTCGGTTCGTTCCCGCAACAGCTGCGGCCGCTTCAAGTTGACCGTTGTCGAGACTCGTTCCGCCCCCAAGTACCTGGAAGGCGGACCGCTGAATGGAGTCCGCGGGGACGTCCTGACCCGCCGTGTTGAGACGATCGAACAGGGCGGCGAGGTCGAGCTTGGCCTGAGCCGTCGACAAGGACATGAGGTGCTTCACATGGGACGGGACATCGTTCTCGCCCTCGAGGAAATCAATCGTCTGTTCCCGCACCACACGGGAGGTGAGGTCCTCGATGACGTCCTCAAACACCGCACGGTCAGCGACAACGCCCGACGCGGCGAGGGCGCGGACCACACCGGCGCGAACATCCCACCGACTGAATCTCCCTCCGCTCCCGGCAGCACGCCGGTCGGCATCACCAACGGCGGTCGCAGCGACTAAGTCCAGATCGAGGTCCGCGAGCGGCCGCGGCCCAATGATTGCCGGTTCCCTGCGTGTGGTCGCGGACGCGTCCAGGGCCGTGATCTCGCCTCGGACCAGCGCCTCCCACTGGTCCACGTCCACTTCTGTTGGCTTGCCGGGTCGCCCCTGCGCCCAAGCCCACCTGTCGATCCACGCCAAAGTTGCATGGTCAGGATGCTGACCCGGATGGGCCTGTCGCCACTGCGCGAGACGCAGTGCGCGGTTCGCCTCGATCTGGTTTGACCGCCGCGACAACGGCCGCACCAAATGCGCAAGCTCGGCGATCTCTCCGTCATCGTCGAGGGTGTACCCGTGCTCCGCGAGCGCGGCCACCCATGCGGGATCAGTGCGAGATGCGAGGTCGCCTTCCGCGTTCACAACAGTGTGCAATCGCATCGCGACACGTGAGTCCACGTTCGACCACTTGCCATCTTCACCGAGCACCTTGACACTCAGCCACAGATGACGATGGATGTGCGGGTCCAGGGCACGCGAGCGCTCATGCCGCAACTCGACCACATCAAGACGAGCGATCGACTCTCGGATCAAACCACCGGCCCCGCGACGAGCATTCAACTCGCTCTGCCACAGACGCAGCGTGTGGTCGCGAATGCGATCCTGAAGCCCGTCGAACTCCGACCGCAGCTCAGGCGTCAGCAGCACGGCAAGGCTGAATGACTTGGGCATATTCATCGTCCCGTCCAACAGCAAGTCCGCGTCCGGACTGGTCAGTTCGCGGCCACGCCGCTCCCCGCTCAGGGGGTCGCAACCATCGACCCAACGAGCCAAAGCAGCAGCACCCAACAGGTCTTCTTCGACGCCACGCTTGGTGACCGTGAATCGCGACACTCTTGCGTGATCGCTCGTCCCGTAACCGGCGGCGCGGACGACAGCGTCGGTCCCCCGCTGACGAGTTGCGTCACAACCTCCGTCGAAGGCGTAGGCGACCGCCTGGCCGACACCCTCAGACGCAGCCCCGCGCTTCCACCGCTCCAACCCGCCACGCATAGCAACAACGCTAAACGCGACGGCGGCTCTCACACCCGAGTGCCTGCGTGCATTCCTTCAACTCTGTAACTCGATTCGGACCGAGTGAAGGGGCTAGTCAGGAGACCGCGCTGCCTCGACCATTCGCTGAAGTGGGGTGGGGAGGAGGGCTGTCACTTTCACCGAGTCGGCCAACGTCACCAGGTTTGACCAGACCAGTCGCCTCGCGCCTCCAAATCCAAGCCCCGCGGCCCATGTCGCACTCTCGGAATGGGTCGACTGGTTCAACAACCGAAGGAACTCAGCGCGGGAATTTGCCGGCTCACTGGGCGTCCGAAGTGTCGGCCGCCCTGAGCGAGGGTGGGTGGTCGCGTCGTGACGCGGCGTTTCACTTCATCCCCTCAAGCGAACCCGCCTACTGGCCGCGTTTGCGTTCCGAGTCTTGGTCCTGCGAGTAGTTCCAGAAGCGAGTCGCAATGGCTGGCGGTGGGAGGCCCATCAGTTCACGATCTTGGAGTCCATCAACGCGACCGCGGCCGCGACGGCAACCCAGACCCAACGTGTTCTGAACGGCCGGATCGCCTGATGACCCCTCCGTATCCGCGTTTCGACCGACTTGCCCTCGCCGCCGGATCGGAAGGCATCGACTACTTGACCGTGAATCTCAGCGAGACCCCGACGATCGCCGCGTTCACGCCTTCACTCGTCCTACACGCCTCGATCAATCTGAGCGAAGGTTCCGTGGCAGTGAGAGTGGCGAGTCGGAGAACTCTGGTGGCAGTGACGCTGACTGGCGGCCCGAATTACGTCCCACGGATGGACCGTCCCGTCACGCTCACCGTCGAGTATCCCGAGCTGCGTTTCCAGGTGCCAGGAGACGCCGAACCAACCCCGGGCAACGCGGCCGCAGTCACAGCGCTCTGGCTTTCCCTGAGCGCTGACCTCCGGGGGTGAGCCGACCTAGCCGACGGGTGCGATGAGACTCACGTCCGCTGGGTCGACGGTCCGCGAGTTGTTGATCTTCCGATCGACTTCGTAGGTCGTGATCGTTGAGGCAACTTCCCCGGAGACGTGATCGAGCATCGTGAGAACGTCGGCCGTCTGCGCATCGTCGGTGAGCTTCTCGGTGTCGAGCCACCGGTCGAACACACCGGGTTCGAGGAACACGGGCATGCGGTCGTGGAGCTCGCCGGACGCATCCCTCGCCTCTCTGGTGATTATCGACGTGGACAGTTCCCAGTCCTTCGCAACCTGTCGTGCGGTCCAGATGCCGGCGGCGGCGAGGACACGTTCCGGGCCGTGGATGAAGTGCGGAATCTTGACGATTTTCCTGGTGTCCTCACGCTCGGTCCACTCGAAGTAGCCACGCATCGGGACGATGCAGCGGGACGACATGAACGCACCCTTCCACAGCCCGTTCGTTGCGACGGTTTCGATCCTCGAGTTGAACTGCGGCCGCTTGGCATCCTTCATGAATGACGGGTGGAAGTTCCACACTGCACGGTCGATCGTGCGACGCACCTCACCAGTGACTTTGTCACGACGCTCTCGGATGATCGGCACCGGATCAGTCGGGGCGATCGAGAACGAGGGCACCCAGTCCTCGTAGTCGTTCCCATCAGCCACGAACAGGGAGATGAGGTCGTTGGTCTTCTCGTCGAGGGCAAACCGTCCGCACATGACACCAGTGTCTACCTGGGTTCTCGGGATGACCTACTGGACGCTTCGGGGATTTGAAGGGATCGGGAACGAACCGGAGGCTGAGCCAGCGTCCGTTTCCGATCCCCCACTCCTCCCAGATCCCAGGTGTTGGGGGGAACGAACTGGATCATCGGGAGAACACCCCCAAGCTACGGGACTAGCAGCTGAATGCTCAGTACGCGAAGGCAATCCGCAGGCGCGGTCACCGGGAAGCAGTTTCCGAAAGGGCGCAGCGACCGCCGTTACGCCCAGGACCCTAGTAGAGCGTTCCGCCGGCCACCGCTAACGAACTTCCCAAGCTCGCTAGCGGGCAACCTACCCTCGGGATACCAAGAAACAAGAAATCTGTGCGACGTCGTTAGTAGGGGCTGGCGAGGCGGGGCCGCCGTGCTGAGATCGGCAAACCGAGCAGGCGGCCCTGCCTCTTAGGCTCACGTTTCCTGGGTTACTCGAGAAAGTTCGCCCGATACTCCGCGAGACATGTTCAAAGGGTAGAGCCGACCCAATATCCGCCTCAAGGGGGTTGACGCCGCTAATTGAGACGCACAGCCCCACAGTCGCCACACGTCAAAGGCGGCCGCGACGGGCACCAGCGAGGATCATACGGTGTTTGACATGTCGGGTCGCAACGCATTCAGAAGAGCATGTACCCCGAAACTTGTCTGACTGGATTGAACTTTGTACCCCCACTACGGGATGCCAAAAGTCCCTAATGCGTCACCCAACTTGCAGTTATTCTGCGCAAAGCGACCAGTTGCGGTCGTCAAGTTTGAACGAATGGGAATCAACCCGGTGTCTATTGATGGAAGCGAAGGTCCGATGGGTGACCTGCTAGATGCGTTTCAATATTTGCAAGGCGAGAACCTGGCGGCGACATCGTCTCTCGCCGATCAAAGCCAGCTGAGTGCCATCGAGCTTCGAATGCTGCTGATCATCAGAAGGATGCCGGCCGTCTCGACAACCACGGTCGCGGGCATGATCCACCACTCGATCAAATCTTGCACCGCCATCGTCAATCGGCTCGCGATGAACGGCTATCTGGAACGCCAACCGCCATTGGTAGGAGGCGGGGGCCCCCAACTCCACCTCACCGGCGAAGGCAAGGCATTGACGGAGGGAATCCGCGACTTCTACCGGACCGCGTTTACCCGGGCCGTACCCGAAGCAGACCTCGCCGCGCTCGCCATGGAGGTGCGAGACTTGGCCGACGCCATTCGAGCGAAACGCATGCAATTCGAAGAGCAAAGCTGACCGCAATAAACCACAGAGCAGGAATCGCACGTCAGATGGTGACCACTAATTTGCTTGCCGACACTCCGGCTTTGAATTGTTCGATCGCGGCGGGGATGGCTTCGAGTCCCTGGCCGACCACTGTCGCGGGTGGTGCGGCGCGGTAGCTGCCGGATGCCAATGCGCCCGGCAGGAAGTCAGCGAAGATGGCCGGTCCGACTTCGTTGTCTTTGAGGCTGCCACCCCAGATGGTGCTCACGTGCACGCCGACCGTGCGAGCTCGGAGCGCCTCGAGGCTGATGAGCGGGCCGACCATGGCAGACGTGACGCGGCGGCTGCCCCCAGTGCGTGCTGCAACTCGAATACTGGGCCTTATCGATCCGTTGCCGATGGCGATGGTGCCCGCGAGTGGGCTGTTGCCGATCGTCGCGACGAGATCGTCGACCGCGGTTGCGCTGTGGTAGTCGACAGCCGATTCGGCTCCGAGCGAGCGGACGTAGTCGAAGTTGCGTGAGGAGGCGGTTGCCACGACGCGATATCCGGCGTTGCGTGCCAACTGGATCGCGTTGCTGCCGAGGCTGGTGGATCCACCCCAGACAAGTACTGTCTCGCCGCGCTCCGCCGCATCTCGCCGTGGGAGCGCGAGCCCCAGTTGGTCTTTCTGGAACAACCCGACCGCGGCGGTCGAGAGGGTCAAGGGGAGCACGGCGGCGTCCTCGAACGACAGCGAATCGGGGATGGGCGACACCAGCTGCTGAAGGAGCACGACGTAGCGCTGGAAGCCGCCCTCGGCAGACGCGTTCCGCGACTTCTCGAGCCCGGTCGCATAACCGAGCACGCGGTCCCCGGGTGCGAACCGGGTCACTCCGGATCCGACCTCGACGATTTCGCCCGAGACATCCGCTCCGATGATCGCCGGGAAGCTCACCCAGGGGAAGCCGACTCGGTAGATGAAACCGCTCATCGCATCGAGGGGGTTGATGGCAACGGCCCGGACCCGCACCACCACCTCACCGGAACCGGCCGGGGTGTGCGGGGCCGGGCCTACTGTGAGGTTGCCACCGCGGCGAGGGAGCCAGAGGGCCAAATTGTCATCAGTCATGTACGCCACTCTAGACACTGTCTAGAATCTAGTCAACGTCTAGATACCCCCGCTTTTATCGCTATGCTTGCGTCGTGTCCGAACGGCCTTTCCACCACGGCAGTCTGCGCCCCGCGCTGCTCGATCGAGCCGAAACGGTATTGCGGGAACGCGGCATCGACGCCCTGTCGCTGCGCGAAATCGCCCGCGACCTCGGCGTCAGTCACGGCGCCCCCCGCACTCATTTCATCGACCGCCAGGCGCTACTCGACGCGCTCGCCGAGCGCGGATTCGACCGACTCGCGGCCGCCATGCGCGACGCCGCCGCAACCCATCCGCACGACCCCGCCGCGGCGATGCTGGCGACCGCGCACGCCTACGTAGACTTCGCAGTCGCAGATGCAGCGCTCCTTGACCTGATGTTCGCCTCTCACATGGAGGATCCCGCTACTCCGGTTCAGGCGGCCGCGGGCCGATTCTTCGCAACGATCCGCGAGCTCGTCGCATCCTGGTTTCAGGCTGGCGCGCTTGCCGGAGACGACCTCGAGCGGATGTCGCTACTCATCTCCGCCACCATGCAGGGCATCGCGACCTTCACCTCGGCGGGTCGCGTCAGCACCCGGCAAAGCAACGAACTCATCAGCGACGCGGTCGCGAACTTCCTGACTTCGCGCCCACCCAACGAACTCGACCCGCACCCACAAAGCTGACACCCGCCGAAATGTCGGAATCGAACGGCGCGGGCTCGTGTGTAGGTGTTGGGCGAGCGATCGCGCAGGATCGACCCGCCTACGGCCGCGGCGGATGAGCGTGCCCGATCAGGGGGGACCGCTCGGCTGTGTTCGCGCCGATCAGAGCCGGAGTTCGGTCAGTGGTGGTCGTGGCCGTCGTCGTCGCCGTGGCCGTCGTCATCTCCATGGTGGGACGAGGTGAAGATGAGGCCCTTGGGTTGCACGGTCCCCAGTCCGGGAACGGGGGTGAGGGCGCCGGTGGTGAGGTTCAAGGTTGCCAGGTAGGACGGGCCGATGTCGGGAGTCACAGTGGAGACGGCCTCGCCGGAGGTGAATACGCCAGTTACCGAGACCAGCTCATTGGCGACCGGGTCGGTCAGCCACAACGTCTGGTGTGAGGACGTGGCGAACGCGGTGTCATCCAACGGAGTAGAGACGGTGAGCACGCTCAGCTTCGAGGGCGAACGTCGCTCCTGGCTCAGGAAGATCAGTTGCATGTCCGCCTGACCGTCCAGCATGAACGAGCCAGCGAACCGCGGCGACGACCGCGGCACAACACGGCTCGAATCCGGATCCGTGAGAGCCAGGTTCACCGTCTTTCCGGCCGTGGGGCCGTTGACGGCGACGGCCGTGGCATTGTCCGCGAACAGCGGTGTCAACTGTGCGGTGGCACCCGACAGCTTGACCGTGTAGACGGCCGGCCCGCTCGGGTTGCTCGGGGCAGATGCGCTGAGCACGATCTGGTGGTCAAAGATCGAGATCGCATCAGTTCCACCGCCATGCGTGAGCCCCGTGTAGCTGTAGGTCTTCGCGGACGGCTCGGAAGGGTCCAGGGCGACGAAGCTGGAGTTACCATCCTCGTTCACACTGGCCAAGATCCGACCCGATGCCGGGTCCGCGGTCATTCCGTCGATCTTGCCCGTGACCGTCCATGACTTCCCCGGCGCCCCCGAGAGGCTGTACTGCTGGATCGTGCTCGCCGTCCCGCCGCCCGGCGCGGGCTCCCCCATCGATCCGACACCGTTCTGGAACGCCACATAGATCGAGTCACCGAGCCTGGTCAGGTCGTCCGGTTTCGTCTCCGTGCCAACAGCGGCGTACTTGTGAATGAACAGCTGCGGAGCCGGCGAGCTCTGCGCGGCAAACGCAGGAGCCGCACATCCCACCACAGCGACGCCGAGAACGGCAGCCCCCCAGATCGCAGCCGAACGGAAACGGGAATTGGGAACGGGCATCGTTGCATTCCTTTCGCAGATGACCCCAACGGTAGACAGCACCTCAACCACAGTCATCGTCACCCCGGCGAACTCGCGATGAACAGCACACGCCGCCGCGACCGCAACGCCCAACCAGGCGAGCAGAATCCGCGGGACGTTCTTGCAGTGTTTCGACAACGCAGCCCTCACGGCGCAGCGTAAGTCTGGGCGCGCATCGCCAGCTGGATCGGGTGTCCATGCCGACAACGTTCCCAGAGAGCCATTCGCAGCGCGATCACCACGAACTCGACGCGCTTGGTGGTCTGCGCGTGCCAGACAACGATGCGTTCAAGGCAGAAGCCGAACCGCTACCCATTCTCAGAGTTCTGGACGGCTGATGGGTGCACCGATGGGAGGCCCTCCGCGGTCGTGTCGCTGAGTGCGATCGCGCCGTCTATGGCTTCCAGCCGAATCGCGTTGGGGGCGGCGGCACCAATTTCGACCTCGCAGTCCAGTCGAAGGTCGTCCCATGGGTAACTGTCAGGGGGCGCGCACTCGTCCACCTGCCGTCCTATGTGCTCGTTGCGCATCCGGACGTTCGGGGCGTCGCGCGCGCGATCGCCTTGGCGATCTGAAGTTCATCGAAGACGACTTCCTCGGCGGATAGCGCCTCGACCCGGCGCCAGATGGACGGCCGGACCCGCGACCCGACGTGCGCGAGAACAACCCCCAGCTCGGGAACCTCGTCACCGACTTCGACTTCAGCCAGCCGCCGCGACCCCCGGTGATCCTGCCGGGCGGGACGACGTACTAGCGGCCGCGCGCATCCGCTTCTCGACGTTCAAATCCAGTCATTGCGCTTGAACAGGAAATACAGCAGACCGGAGAGACCGATGATCAGCGCCGAGGAGGTGATGAGCCCGAAGAGTTGACCGAACCCCGGGTACGGGAGGTTCTGTCCGTAGAAACCGGTCACCGCGGTGGGCACTGCGATGATCGCCGCGTACCCGGTGACCTTCTTGGTGATGATATTCAGCCGGTTGCCTTGGATGGCCAGGTTGGTTTCGAGCATGCTCGTCACCAGGTCGCGGAGGCTTTCCGTCCACTCGGTGGCACGAAGCACGTGGTCGTACACGTCCTGGTAGTACAGACCCATCTCGTCCTCGACCATGTGAAGGTCACGTCGGAGAAGCGTGTTCACGACCTCACGCATCGGAACGACAACCCGTCGAAGCTGCACGAGACTCTGTCGCAACTCGAAGGAGCGACGCTGAACGCTCTCCTGGTCGATGGAGGGTGCGAAGAGCTTGTTCGCCAGATCTTCGATCTCTTCGTCCAGAGACTGCACTGCCTGGAAGTAACCGTCCACGATCACGTCGAGCAGACCGTGCAGGAGGAACGAAACCCCGTGTAAAGCCAAATCCGGGGAGGCATCCCAACGGTCCACCACCACTTCAATGTCGAACCGCTCGTCTCGGCGGATCGTGATCAGCGCTCGTTCGGTGATGAAGGCGGCAATCTCGGCCGTGGAGACCTGCGCCGTGGCCCGATCGAAGATCGCCCGGTACGCGGAGAGGAAG
>JALYHS010000483.1 GCA_030776385.1 Actinomycetota bacterium | reverse complement strand
ATGGACAACCAGCCGGTCGTCGCAATCGTCGGCCAGCAGGGCCTCGCCGCACTTGGCACCGCATCGCTGCAGATGAGCAACCTGGAACGAACGTTCGCGGATGTCGCGGCCTACGTGCAGACGATTGTCACCCCCGAGCAGGCTCAGGTCGTGGTCGACACCGCCTTCCGTACCGCGATCCTCCGACGGCAACCGACCGTGATCGTGCTCCCCCACGATGTGCAGGGGATGAGGATGGTCGAGCCGGGCACCGAGAACTGGGTCTCGCGCTCGAGTGCGGTCGCGGCATCCACTCGGGTGACACCGCCGGTCGCCGAGCTGCACAAGGCTGCCGACATCATCAACGCCGGTGCGAAGGTCACGCTGCTCGTCGGCTCCGGCGCGCGCGGGGCGAGCGCGCAGGTGCTCGAACTGGCGACCAAAGCGGGAGCCGGCATCGTCACGGCGCTCCGCGGCAAAGACGTCGTCTCGTCGGAGGTGCCCTTCCACACCCAGCAGGTGGGGTTGCTCGGCTCGCTGCCGAGCCTCCACCAGATGCAGCGCTGCGACATCCTGGTGATGCTGGGGACCAACTACCCGTACGGGCAGTTCCTTCCGAAGACGGGTCAGGCGCGCGGCATCCAGGTCGACCTGAACGCGGAGCAGCTGGGCCAGCGCTACCCGACGGAACTCAACCTCTGGGGCGACGTCGGGGCGACGCTCGACGCGCTGCTTCCGCTCATCCAGCAGACCGAGAACCTCGCCTGGCAGCAGGGCATCGCCGAGGAGATGCGCGGTTGGGAGGCCGAGATGGAAGGCCAGGCCATGCTCGACTTCGCGGATGGTGCGAACCCTCGCCGCGTCATCCACGAGTTGAACCTCCGCCTGCCCGACGACGCGATCGTCACCGCAGATGCCGGAACCACCGCCGACTGGTTCGGCCACCACATCCGCCTCCGCAAGCAGATGAAAGGCGACCTGTCGGGCCGACTTGCGACCATGCTCGCCGCGATGCCATACGCGGTGGCAGCGAAGTTCGCGTACCCGGACCGTCCGGTGATCTGCACGATCGGCGACGGCGCCTTCCAGATGCTCGGCATGAACGAGCTGATCACGGTGAAGAAGTACCTGAACCAGTGGAGCAACAAGCAGTTCATCGTGGTCGTCATGCACAACGACGACCTCGCACAGGTTTCCTGGGAGATGCGCACCGAGGACGGCAACCCGGTCTGGCCCGGCTCGCAGGATGTCGAGTCGGTGGACTACGCGGGGTGGGCCGAGCTGCTCGGTTTCCGCGGGATCCGACTGCACGCGAACGAGGATGCCGGCGCCGCATGGGACGCCGCCTTCGCCCACGACGGCGTCACCCTGATCGACGCGTACGTCAGCAAGACCGCGCCGCCCCTGCCCGCACACATCACGCGCGAGTACGCGCTGAACACGGCGAAGGCGCTGCTGAAGGGCGACCCCTCGGAGCTGGACGTGATCCGGGATTCGGCGCAGGCGTTCGCCGCCGAGACGGTCGAGCGCGTGAAAGGCGCGCTGCACCTCGGAGACCGTTGAGGCGATGAGTCAACCCAGCCCGGTCGACAGTGGACTCGTACGGCACTACATCTCTGATCGTCGAGCGGTCGTGCTGAGCCGGCTCGCCGAGATCGAAATTCGGCTGAACTCAGTCAGGTCGGCTCGCAGCGAGTGGACCGACGAGGAGCACGACCCCGAGGGTTTCACGCTGACGCACGAGTGGTCGTCTGCGGAAGGTTCGCGCGCCGAGTACCAACGCGAGTTCGATGAGCTGGATCTGGCTGACTCACGCGTGTCGGCAGGCACCTACGGAATCTGCGAGCGGTGTTCGCAGCCCATCCCGATCGAACAACTTGAAAGGCGCCCTGCCCGGCGACAGTGCGTGAGCTGCATGGATCACAGGCTTCGCGACTGACCTGCGATCCCGCTCCACGTCAACCCCCTTGAAGCGATTCCCGGGACAGAAATATTCTTCTGTCATGTCTCACGAAGTATCGGGCGAACCTCCTCGAGTAACCCGCGAAACGTGAGCCTAAGAGGCAGGGCCGCCTGCACGGTTACCCCCCGACCGATTCTCAGTTCGGCGGCCCCGCCTCGCCAACTCTCCGCACGAGAAGCCGAGCAACTCGGTTGCGCTCAAAGATCGAGACCCTGATCTTTTGTGAGAGCAGTAGTCTCGGCGACCCGACTTCCACCACGATGCCCATCGGTTCATGGCCCAGCACATCGTGCGCATGCATGAACGGACTCATCACGTCCAAGAGGTGGAGGTCGGAGCCGCAGATGGCGGTCGAGGTGACGCGGATGGGCTGGTGCCCGACATCGGGTTGACGCACAGCGTTGGGCCTGTTAATCGCGAGGCGGTCCTCCGCGAACCTTGTCATCGCCTGTCAAAGCCAGTGCGTGATCGGTGCGCGGAATTGCTCCCGCCTATGGTCGCAACATGGTGCGTGACGATGAATGGCGGGCAGTGCTGCTCAGCGGCGATGAGCCGGCGGCCCTGACCGACGTGCTGCTCGCGCGCCGACCCGCCACCGTTTCGGATGCGCTTCAGACGGGCGTCGAACTGGCGGCCTTAGGCGCTCGCCCCGGTCGCGGGGAGAGCTGCGATCTGTGGTCCGCGCTGGCCACGGTTGCGGCTCATGACCTGCAGTCGGCTCGAGCGATGGAGCCGCAGCTCGACGCCGCGGCGATCCTCGGCGAGGCGGCGGAGTCCGGCCAGAGGGTTGGCGGTGCGGGGGAACTCGGGCGGACCTGGGGAGTCTTCGCGGCCGAGGGAGCTGATCCGCCGCTGACTGCGAAGCGCGGGCCGAACGGGTGGACGCTGTCGGGGGTCAAGCCCTGGTGCTCCCTGGCAGCGACTGTCGACGCTGCGCTCATTACTGCCTGGGTCGGCGACGAACGCCGCCTTTTCGCGGTCCGACTCCGCCAGACGGGGGTCGTGGTCGACGTCGGAAGCTGGCATGCGCGCGGCCTGGTCGACATCCCGAGCGGATCGGTGACCTTCTCCGAGGTTGATGCGGTGCCGGTCGGCGAGCTCGGCTGGTACCTGGAGCGCCCAGGATTCGATTGGGGCGGAATCGGAGTCGCCGCATGCTGGTACGGCGGGGCGGTCGGAATCGCCCGCTCGGTGTTGAAGCAGGCTCGTGACCGCGCCGCGTCGACGACCATCGACATCCATCTCGGGGCGATGGACGAACTGCTCACCGCCAGTCGGGTCGCGTTGCGCGACGCCGCTAACTCGATCGACTCGGGGTCGGTCGAGGATCCCGCGCTTCTCGCGAAGCGCGTGAGAGGGCTGGTCGCGAGGACGTGCGAGGAGGTCCTCTGGCGAGCCGGACACGCCCTGGGTCCCGCACCTCTCGCGACCGATGCCGAGCACGCCCAGCGCGTCGCCGACCTGCAGCTCTATCTCCGCCAGCATCACGCCGAGCGCGATCAGGAGTCGCTCGGGCGAGCCGTGAGAACACTCACGAGTGAACCGTGGTGACCTTCGACGCGAACGGTCCCGGAACGCCGAGCGCCGTCTGGCACGCGGACGGGCGAGCCGCCCGCGTGCCCAACGCCGACCTGTCGGCGGTGAAGGAACTCATTGTCATCGCGCCACACCCCGATGACGAGACCCTCGGCTGCGGTGGCCTGATCGCCGGCGCCGCACACCTCGGTGTGAAGGTGCAGATCATCGTCGTGACCGATGGATCCGCCTCCCATCCGCGATCGAAGACCGTGAAGAGGCACGAGCTACGCGCCCGTCGCGCGGAAGAACTCCGGGAGGCCGTCACCCGCCTCGACCCCGGCGCTACCGTCACCTGGCTGGGGTTTCCCGACGGGCGGACCGCGGACTTCGAGGACGCCATCCAGGATCGGCTTCAACGCGAGTTGCAGGACGCGGGCGCCGGAACGACGGTCGCCGTGACGTGGTCGGGGGACGGCCATCGGGACCACCGAATCGTCGGCGCGATCGTCGAACGGGCACTGCCCGCGGGCCCCACCCTGTGGAACTATCCCATCTGGATGTGGCACTGGGCGACGCCCGACGACACGACGATCCCGTGGGAGCGGGCCATCGCGGTGGCGTTGTCACCGGAAGACCTCGACCGCAAGCGGCACGCGATCAACGCTTTCGAGTCCCAGGTGCACCCGCTGTCGGCGCATCCGGGCGACGAACGCGTCCTGGAGCCTGGTGTCATCAAGCACTTCGTCGGGGACCGTGAGGTCTTCTTCGTCTCATCCGCTCGGAAAGCGGTTCGGACATGACGGACGCCGGCCTGCCTCGCGACTACTTCGAAATGCTGTACCGGCGCAAGGACGACCCGTGGAGCTTCGCCACCCGGTGGTACGAGGAGCGCAAACGCGCCCTGACCGTCGCGGCTCTCCCCCGCAAGCGCTACCTCAGCGTGTTGGAACTCGGATGCTCCACCGGGCTGATCACGGAGCAGCTCGCGGAACGGTCTGATGCCGTAGTGGCGATCGACATCTCGCAAGGCGCTGTCGACATCGCGCGCGAACGACTCGGAGATCCCACGAACGTTCACCTCCAGCGCGCGGACCTGCGCGACGGCCTCCCCGCAGGCTCGTTCGAGTTGATCCTGGTCAGCGAAGTGGCGTACTACCTCTCCCGCAGCGAGGTCGACGCGCTCGCCGACGGCATTCGCGACCGACTCGCCCCCAGCGCCGACGTCGTGCTCTGCCATTGGCGCTGGCCGGTCGACGACTATCCGCTTAGCGGGGATCAGGCCCACGCCATCCTGCGGGAGGGTCTGGAACTGGAGCGGATCAGTCTGCTCGAGGAGCGGGACCTCCTGCTCGAAGTTCTGAGCACGGACGGACGTTCGGTCGCGACTCGCGAGGGACTGCGATGACGCCGACCATCGAATCCGTCGCGATCGTCATTCCCGCTCGCGACGAGGAGGAACTGCTACCCCGCTGCCTGAGCGCCATCCGGGACGCGATCGACGAGCTCACCCGACGCCGACTCGGTGGTCCCGCGCGACTGGCTCGTGCAGCACGTCGACCACGCCGACCTGGGAGCGGATGCGGTCGTGGGCACTGTCACCCCCGAGTTCGCCGAGCTGACCCCCGAACAAATCGAGGCGTGGACGGCGACGCACCCCGCGGGAAATGCGAACAGCCACGTGCACGGTGCCAACCTGGGCATCCGCGCCAGCGTCAATCTGGCGCTCGATGGCTTCCATCCGCAAGCACTCGGAGAGGACGTCGATCTCGTTGCCCGGATCGCCTCACCCGGCTACACCGTGGTACCCGCCGCGAACGTCGACGTCATGACCTCCTCGCGAGTGGTCGCCCGCGCCCCCGGGGGCTACGCGTCCTGGCTGCACGGAGGCGGGCTCTCGGGTTTCGCCCGGGGTATGCCTTTTTCGCATCCCACCCTCCCGCAGTAGACGCC
>JALYHS010000482.1 GCA_030776385.1 Actinomycetota bacterium | reverse complement strand
CCCCCGAGCCGGTCGCCGAGGAAGCGGAGTCCCGCCGACTTCGACGACTTCACGAGCACGACTTCACCCGCCCGGAGTTCTCCACGCAGGAGATCGTATGCCGCGTCGAGATCCGGAACGAACACCGACTCCCCGTCCCAGGAGCCCTCCAGCCCCGCGGCCAGATGGATGTGGCGGGCGCCGTGCCCGACTACCACGAGCTTCCCGATATTGAGTCGCACCACGAGGCGACCAAGCCGATCGTGCTCCTCCTGCGCGTACTCCCCCAGCTCGGCCATCTCCCCCAGGACGGCGACGGAGCGCTGGCCTGGCTCCACGATCTGGGCGAGCGTCTTCAGGGCGGCGGCGGTCGAGTCCGGGCTCGCGTTGTACGCGTCGTTAATGACGGTGATACCGCTGCCAGGGTGCAGCACCTCCATGCGCCAGCGTTCTGCACGCGGGACGGCCTCGATGGCCGTGATGGCCCGATCGAGCGGCACCCCGAGCTCACGAGCCACCGCAAGCGCGGCCAACGCGTTGCTCACGTGGTGCTCGCCCAGGATCCTGAGCGCGACCTCGTAGCGGACACCGTCCGCCACGAGCGTGAAGCGAGTCCCGGATGTGGTGGCTCGCACGTCCTCGGCGCGTACTTCGGCCTCCGGCGACAGCCCGAACCACACCGGGCGCGCGGCGGTCAGCTCCGCCATCGCGGCGACGCGACCGTCGTCGGCGTTCAGCACCGCGACCGCGGTGGCAGGCAGTTCGCGCACGATCTCCGACTTGGCACGTTGGGTGGCCTCGATCCCGCCGAATTCCCCGGCGTGCGCCAGCCCGACCTTGAGGACGACGGAGATGTCGGGCATCGCGATCCCCACCAGACGAGCGATCTCGCCCGCGCCGCTCGCACCCATCTCGCTGACCAGATACTCGGTCGTGTCGTCGACCTGCAGCATGGTGATCGGCGCCCCGACGTGGTTGTTGAACGAGCCGGCCGGTGCGACCGTCGGACCTTCCGGCTCGAGGACCGCGCGAAGGAGATTCTTCGTGGTGGTCTTGCCGTTCGATCCGGTGATGCCGATGACCCGCAGACGGCCGACAGCGCGCACTCTGGCAACCACCAGACGCGCCAGATCGGCGAGGGCGAGCACGCCGTCGTTGACGACCAGCACAGGCACCGTCGTCTCCAGTGGCCGTTCGGCGACGATCAGGGCCGCGCCGCGTTCGACGGCGTCCTCGACGAAGAGGTAGCCGTCGGTCACCGCTCCGCGCAGGGCGAAGAAGATCGACCCCGGAACCACGAGCTTCGAGTTGGTCTGCACCGAGCCACTGATCATGGCGTCACGGGGAGAGTGGGCATCCGCGCCCGGCGGAAGCAGGAGCGAGCCTCCGAGCGCGTCCACGAGCTCGGTCAGTCGAAGCGGGATCACACCCAGCCCGCCTCATGGAGCGCCGCACGAGCCTCTTCGCGCGCCGAGTACGGCGTGCGCACACCGCGAATGTCGCGGTAGTCCTGGTGACCGGGACCCGCCCAGAGGATGGAGTCGCCCTCCCGGGCGAGTGAGACCGCCTTGCGGATCGCCATCTCGGGCGGACTGACCTCGTAGGTCGCCTCCGGCTGATGCTCGGCGAGTTTCGCACCCCGGAGCAGCGTCTTGCGGATCGACGTCGGGTCCTCGAAGCGCGGATGGTGATCGGTGATCACGAGGATGTCGCTGCCCTCTGCGGCGACGCGCGCCATCTCGTCACGCTTCGTGGCATCCCGGTCGCCGTCGGCGCCGAAGACCATGATCGTGCGGCCACTCGTGAACTGGCGGACCGCGGCGAGGGTGTTCTCGAAGGCGTCGGGGCTGTGACCGAAGTCGACGTAGACGCTGGGCCCACGCTCCCCCGAGACACGCTCGGTGCGACCGGGAAGGTACGCCTGGATGCCGCCATCCGCCTCGAGCGCCGCGCCGATGGCTTCGAGCTCGAACCCGGCCTCGACCATCATGACGATCGCCAGCGCCGCATTCGCGGCCATGTGCCACCCGATGAGCGGCTCACGGGTGACGAGCGACCGCCCGTCCGGGCCCGTGAGGCGGAACTCGGTATATGCCGCGTCCTCCTCGAGGATCTCAACAACCCAGGCCGCAGATTCCACGTCGGACGGGCTCGCGTGGCCAACGGTGGCGATGGTGGTCACCGGGATGCGCGACTCGGCGACGACCCTCGCCCCCCACGGTGTGTCGAGGCAGACCACACCGCGCTTGCCGCGTTCCGGCTCGAACAGGGCGAGCTTCGCCTGGAAGTACTCCTCCATGTCTGCGTAGTCGTCGAGGTGGTCGTGGCTGAGGTTGGTGAAGCCGACGACGTCGAACAGCAGGCCGTCGACCCGACGACGTGACATGGCCTGCGCGCTGACCTCGACCGCGACCGCCCGGACGCCCGCCTCGCGCATACGGGCCAGCAGCGCGTGCATCTCACTCGCCTCGGGTGTGGTGAGGCGGCTGACGACGGTGAGGTCGCCGATGTGACGCTCCGCGGTCGAGCTGAGCCCCGTCACCAGACCGAGCTGCCGCAGGATCGCCTCGAGCAGATACGAGGTCGAGGTCTTGCCGTTGGTCCCTGTGGTGCCGAACAGCAGAGCCGAGGACTCCGCGGTGCGGTAGACCCAGGCCGAGAGCTCTCCGAGCGCCCCGCGCGGGTCGTCGACGATCACGATCGGCAGACCCGAGTCGGCGGCGAGCTCTGCGCCCGCGGCATCCGTGACGAGCGCGACCGCTCCCCCCTCCCGAGCCGCGTCTGCATAGGACGCCCCGTGGCTGTTCGCCCCCTGGATGCCCACGAACAGATCGCCGGGGTGCAGGTCGCCCGTGCCCAGCGTGACGCCGGTCACCTCCACGCCGTCGACCGATCCCCGATGCTCGAGACCGAACTCCTGCACCAGCATGGCCAGGGACCGCGGAGCAGGATGCTCCGGACGCAGGACCGGGGGGATCCGGGATGTCACGCTCTCCGGCCTCCTGTCTCTCGCTCTCGTGCCCGCGCTGTCAGCCGACCGGCTGAGCGGCTACCAGGCGACCGGGACGTTCGGGGCCGGCGTGGTCGACGGCTGAATGCGGAAGGTCTTGATGACCTGCTTCATGATCGTCGCGTATGCCGGCGCCGCAGCGGCGGACGTCTTAATGGTACTGGGCTTCGCCAGCGTGACAATCACCGCGTACTGCGGCTTGTCGGCCGGGATGAGGCCCGCGACCGAGACGATGTAGTCCTTGCCGTAGCCGTTGCCGTCCGCGACCTGGGCGGTACCCGACTTCGCCGCGATGCGGTACCCCGGAATGTTGATGAGGTTGCGCAGCGATCCCTGGGTGGTCACCGTCTCCATCATCTGCCGCACCTCCTGGGCAGTTGAGGGCTTGACGACCTGCGTGGTCGCGCCCGTCGTGGGGTATGTCACCGTGCCGTCGGGGGCCGTGCAGCTGGCGACCAGCGTCAACGGCACCTTCTTCCCGTCGTTTCCGATGGTCTGGTACAGGCTGGCGACCTGCGCGGAGGTCGCCGTCATGCCCTGGCCGAACTGCTGCGTGACGGTCGTGATCGAGTCGACCTGCGCAGGAGTCTTGACGTCTCCCGCGGACTCGCCGAGGAAGCCGACGGAGGTTTTCGATCCGAGCCCGAACTTGATCAGGTTGGCGTAGCGATCCTTCTCGCTCTGCAACTTGGTCAGCTCGGCGATGCCGATGTTCGAGGAGTTCATGATGACGCCGGCGACCGTCATGTGCATGTCGCCGTGGGCGAAGGCGTCCTTGATGTAGCTGCCGGCCGGGAGTCCGTCGGTGAATCGACCCGGCACGTCGACGTGGGTCGCCTCGGTGACCAGACCGGCGTCGACCAGGCCGGAGACCGTGGCCGGCTTCATGATCGATCCGGGCTCGTACGGGGTGGTGAAGCTGCGCGCACCGAGCGCATCGACGCCGACCGAGTTGCGGTTGTTGGGATCGACGGAGGGGTAGTCGGCATCCGCCATGATGTGGCCGTCGCTGACCCGCACGACCATGGCCGTGCCCCACGCCGCACCGACGGCTTGCGCCTGGTTGGCGACCGCCTGCTGCGCGAACCACTGAAGGTTGGAGTCGATGGTGAGCGTCACGGTCCCGCCGTCGGTGGCGGGCTTGGTCACCACGGTGCTGCCCGGCAGCCGCACGCCGTCCGCGCTCTTCTCGAAGGAGGAGGTGCCGTTGGTGCCGGCAAGGCAGCTGTTCTGCTTGAGCTCGGTGCCCGCCTGGGGGCCGTCGGTGCCGACGAAGCCGACCAGGTTGCCGGCGACGGCGCCGTTCGGGTATGTGCGGGCCGGGTGCGGTTCGCTGGACATCCACGGGATGTGGAGCGCCTTCACCCTGTTGAAGATGTCGAGCTTCACGGCCTTCACGAGGTAGACGAAATCGGAGGTTGGATCCTTGGTGAGCGTCGCGTAGAGTGTCTGCGGGTCGGTCCCGGTGATGTTCGCGATCTGCGAGATCGCCTCGGTCATGCTGACCTTGGTGACGGTGCCGTCCTTGCTTTTGAGGGTGAAACCGTCGACATAGAGCAGCGCGATCTTCGGGGACGCCGTGATGTCGAAGCGGTCGACGCTGTCGGCTAGAACGACTCCGTTCGCGTCGATGATGCTCCCTCGCGTGCCGTAGGTCGTGACGGAGGCGCTCTGGCGGAGGTCGGCCTGCTTGGTCAGT
>JALYHS010000481.1 GCA_030776385.1 Actinomycetota bacterium | reverse complement strand
GTTCCGGGTCGCGCGGCGAGATCACCCGCGCCGCCGCGAGGTCGAGCCCGAGCTCCGCCGCTCGGCCGCGGACCACGAGCTCATCGCCGAGGATGATCAGCTCGGCGATCCCCCGGCGCAGCACGATGCCCGCCGCCTGCAGCACGCGGTCGTCCTCCCCCTCCGGCAGAACGATGCGGCGGGGCCGGGCTCGCGCCCGCTCCACCAGCGAGTGCTCGAATCGTGCGGGTGTCATGACCTCGGCGGGGCTCAGGCGCAGGCGGCGCAGCAGCTCCTCGGCATCCACGTTCCGCTCGAACAGGCCCACCGCCGTCGCGTACTTCTGCGGGGAGTCCGCGGCGAGCCGGCTCCGCGCGCCGATGATGCGCACCGCCGTGTCGTACGTCCCGTAGCGGCACCGGGCGATCGGAAGCGCCGCGCCCAAGCCGTCCAGCAGGCGGGTGATGTCGGGGGCAACGGGAAAACCGCCGTTCAGCACGATCCCCGCCAGCGACGGGAAGGTCGTCGAGAGGTGGGCGACGACGGTGCCGACGAGCACGTCGCTCCGATCGCCCGGGACCACCACGACGCTGCCCTCGAGAAGCCGCGGCAGCACGTTCTCGAGCGTCATCGCCGCGACGACCGTGCCACGGACCGGTCGGTCGAGGAGCGCAGGATCGCCGGCGAGCAGCTCGCCGTCGACCGCCTCGAGCACCGAGCGCAGCAGCGGCGCGGTCAGCTCGCCGTCCTCCGGGATCGCCCAGGTGGGCAGGCCGGTGTCATGCCCGACGATCTCGACAAGTACCGCCAACTCGGCAGGATCCGCCCGGTTCACGATGACGGCGACGACCTCCGCGTGTTCGGCGCGCAGTTCGGCCACGGCCACCCGCGCCACCGCGGAGACGTCGCTCGCGGTGCGCGGCCCCTCATCCGATGCATCGCGACCGTTCAGCACCACGACCACAGGAGCGGCCAGGTCGGCGGCGATCCGTGCGTTGGTCGCCAGTTCTGTCGGGGTCCCGACGTCGGTGTAGTCGGACCCGAGGATGAGCACGGCATCGCACTGCTGCTGCACGGCCGCGAACCGATCGATGATCCGCGCGAATGCGGCATCCGGATCGTTGTGAAGTTCGGTGTAGTCGGTGCCGGTGCAGAGTGCGGCGTCGAGGCCGGCGGTCGAGTGCTCGAGCAGGAGGTCGAGTACGTAGTCCGGATCCTGCTGCGAGCGCGCGACCGGACGGAAGACGCCGAGTCGCTCGACAGTGCCCTTCAGTGCCTCGAGCAGGCCGACGGCGACGGTCGACTTGCCGGAGCGCCCCTCCGCCGAGGTGACGTAGATCGTGGATGCCACGGGCTCACGCTACGGGACGGGACTGAGTGCGGTGCTGAGAGTGCGCCCCCACCGTCGTGCGCGGTCGAGCTCTCCGTCGACCAGGCGGCCGTCGCCATCCACCAGGAACGCCTCCAGTGGAGCGATGGACCTGCCGCCCGCCGCACGCAGTCGACGATCGATGGACTTGGCAGCGGTCCCGACCAGGAACGCATTCGCGTCGGCACGGGTCGAGAACGCGGCGAACGCGGTTCCGGGAAGGCGCAGACCGTCGAGCCACTCCCGAATGCCCGGCGACTCCGCGTCCGCCTCGAGCAGGCGGTGATCGCCCGGGCGCTTCGGCCAGCCGGCACCCTCGTGCCGCGAGCTCGGACTGGGGAGGGAGCGCGCGTGGGTCGGGGCGCCCACGACGAGGAGCTCGCCGAACTCGGTGCTCCGTTCATCGTGAATGCTCAGCACGCGGGTCGGCACGACATCGGAGAGGCCCTCCCCGACCGCGTCCGCGATCGCGTGCGTCGCCCCGAACATCGATTCGTAGAGCACGGTCGCCTGCATGGCGCTTCCCTTCATCGGTGTTCCCTCAGGGTGGAGCACCCCGGATCGGCACTCCAGGGCCGAAGGTCCCGCTCGAGCTCAGCTCCCTGGCTTCTTGACCGACGCCCCGAACACGGCGGCCTGGGTGCGACGCTCCATCCCCAGTTTGGCGAGCAGACCCGAGACGTAGTTCTTGACCGTCTTCTCGGCCAGTTCGAGACGCTCCCCGATCTGCCGGTTCGTCATCCCCTCGGCGATCAGCTGAAGCACCTGCCTCTCCCGGAGCGACAGCTCGGGCATCGACGGGGTGGACGGCGAGGTGAGATCCGCGACGATCTGGCGCGTGACGTCGGGACGCAGCAGCATCTCGCCCGCCCCGATCCGCCGGATCGACTCGACCAGCTTCTGCCCGCGGATGTCTTTCAGCACGTAGCCGCTCGCGCCCGCAAGCACAGCGGAACGGCTTGCCTCGTCATCGTCATATGCGGTGAGGATGATGCAGCGCACCTCCGGATTGGCCGAGCGCACCTCGCGGCACAGGTCGATGCCGTTTCCGTCAGGCAACCGTACGTCGAGCACGACGACATCGGGCGAGGTGGCGCGGATGCGACCCAGGGTGTGTGCCGCATCGGGCGATTCGCCGACCACCTGGAGGTCCTTCTCGGCGTCGATCAACTCGGCGATGCCACGGCGCACGATCTCGTGGTCATCGACCAGGAACACTCGGATCATTCGGCTCCTCTCGCGGTGGCGGTCGGTTCGGTTGGCAACTCGGCGTGAGACCCGGCACGAGTATCGCCGTGGGTTTCCGCATTCGCTCTGGTCACCGGGCTCCGCCACAGGACCCGGGTGCCCCCCTCGGCGCGTCGCTCGATCGAGTACTGCCCCCCGAGTTCGATGGCCCGTGAAGCGAGATTCGCCGTGCCGCTGGCTCGCGGGCCCGGGGTGTATCCGCGCCCGTCATCGTCGATCCGCACCAGGACTTCGCGGTCGTCGACAGCCACGTGGATCTCGCAGTTCGACGCCTCCGCATGGCGTGCCACGTTGCTGACCGACTCACGGATGACCGCCGTGACGTCGTCGGCCAGCTCTCCGCGGATCAGCAGATCGACGGGGCCGGCGAACGACAGCCGTGGCGCGGAGGGGAGCATCACGCCGGCATCGGTGACGACGTCGAGGAGGCGGTGTCGGAGCGACGCGTCCCGCCGGGTGGAGGACGAGAGCGCGAAGATCACGGTGCGAATCTCCGAGATCGCGGCGTCGATCGCGTCGACCTGTTCGCGGATCGCGTCGCCCACCGCCCCCGGGGCCCGTCCGGCGGCACTCTGCAGGGACAGCCCGGCACCGAACAGCTGCTGGATGACGTGGTCGTGCAGGTCGCGGGCGATCCGGGATCGGTCGTCGAGCAGCTCGAGCGCCTCCCGGTCGAGGCGGCCGCGGGCGAGTTCGAGCGCGACGCTGGCCTGCGCCGCGAACTCCGAGGCCATCGCGAGATCGGTGGT